>NZ_JH600070.1:3730683-3945804 GCF_000245015.1 Beggiatoa alba B18LD
TGTGCAAGGTGTTGGGTATCGGTACGGTAAAGTGCTTGAGTGACACTGTCGCGGTCTTGTGTCGTTTCTGCTTGGAAACGTCCTAAATGGGGATTGCGTCCCATCATGACGATGTCCCAAACGGTGAGGGCAAATTCAAAATGGGTTTGTTGGGGTACATAGCTGATTTGGGTGGCGAGTTGTTGACGAGGAATGCGTCGAAGTTCGGTCGAATTTAAGTAAACGTGTCCTGTTGTTGGCGGGTATAAACCAGCGAGGAGTTTTAATAAGGTGGTTTTGCCTGCTCCGTTGAGTCCCAGTAATGCAACGAGTTGCCCGCTAGATAAGTAGAGCGTGATATGCTGTAGTAGTGTTTTTTTAGCAAGAATGACACTGGCTTGTTGTGTTTGTAACTGGTTCATAAAATTGGAAAATTAAATATGAGCTTTCAGCTATGGCGTAAATTCTGCATTTCTTATCTTAATCAATGTTAATGCGCTGTATTGATTGTGTTAGCATTTGAATCAATAGTTTTTTATAAAACATTCTGTTTTTAATTTTTAGAGAATTGTCAAAATTTTATTTAATTTATGATTCATTACGCCCCTTTTTCAGGGAGTTATCTCCCAACAGATGTTTTATTATTGTTTAAGCCCATTCTGATTGAATCTCTTGAGACTTCACAGGTCGTAAACATACGTACAGGTGAGCCTATTGTAGAGCCGTTACCAACGGAAGATTATTTAACATTTTTTTATCAAGCTGTTACGCATAATAAGAAAAAGTTAGCGTATCACATTTTAAGTTTGGCGCATTTACTCCACACGACAAAATCACAGTTTACGTTAGTCTCTTTAGCCCGTTCTGGCACTCCTATCGGTGTTTTAATCAAACGAACCTTAGAGGCTGTGTTTAGTCAAACAGTTCCCCATTATTCAATATCGCTGATTCGTGAAAAAGGCATCGATGAAAATGCATTAAGATATATTTTGGAACAACAGGGGACAAATGGAGAGGATATTGTTTTTATTGATGCGTGGACGGGGAAGGGGATTTTAACCCGCGAATTGCATAAATGGGTTTCATTGTTTAATCATCATTTTAATACCTGTATTTCTACAAAATTGTGGGTTATTACGAATATTGCAGGCGGCGCGGTTAATTCGATTAGTTTGGAAGATTATTTAATTCCATCAGCATTGTTAAAAACGACGGTTAGCGGTTTAACCAGTCAGGCAATTTTGCATCGTCGTTATGTAGGCGTTGATGATTTTCATGGCTGTTTTTTTTATCAGGCTTACCAACAGCAAGATTTATCATTATGGTTTGTTGAACAAATCATGGCTGAAGTTAACGCATTAGCAGAACATCCCGTCAGTTATGCAACCGTCAGTGCAGAGGCAAAAATATTGCGTCAACAAGAAAATGCGAATTTCTTAGAATATTTAATGCGCCATCTCCATATTCCACACAGTAGCCATATTTATCCAAGCATTGGTGGCACTATCCGTGTGTTATTACGCCATATGCCTCAAAAAATTTTGGTCAAGCGACCACAATGTATAGATGTTGCTGCAATTGAGTATTTAGCAAATATAAAACAAGTGCCTATTGAAGTTCATACCGAGATGCCCTATCAGGCTGTCGGCATTATGAATTAATCCTAACCTTAACAGCCAACTAACTATTTTTTATAAAAAAGACCCTATCTAAATCGTATAGTAATGGTTGCAGGTGAGTATAACGTCATCTATACTATGCAGAAAATTTCGCATTAACCAAAAGCCCCCTTTTTAGGGGGTTTTTGCTGAATGAGGCGACAGCTTTGTATATTCCAAGCGTTTAAATAAGGCAGGGCAAGGTATTCATAACATGCAAATACAACACAACATTTACCAACGAATGCTGTGAGAGTGCACGCTATGAAGGGGCAAGCAAAGGAGTGGGCAATATGCCCATTTTTTATTTTATAGATAGGTTAAATCAACACATGATTAATATGTTTATATCAGCAGTTAGTCATGTCTATGAAGTGGAATTATGTTTGATACGAAGTTACAAGCGTTATTAGAACCCACCGTTACCGCACTCGGTTATGAATTAGTTGGCGTGGATCGTCTCTCTCAAGGATTAAGCCGTGGGATTTTACTGCGCATTTACATTGACAGCGCGGTAGGCATCACCCTAGACGATTGTGAACGTGTGAGTAATCAAGTGAGTGGGGTGCTTGATGTTGAAGACCCCATTAAAAGTCATTACACCCTAGAAGTTTCTTCGCCTGGTTTAGATAGACCCCTATTCACCCTCGAACACTTTACCCGTTTTATTGGTCGCCACGTGAATATTCGCTTAACAAAGCCCTTAGGCACACGGCGAAATTTCGTCGGTTTGCTTGAAAATGTGCAAGACCAACAAATTCTACTCGTGGTAGAAGGGACAGCGTACAGCCTGCCTTACGAACAGATAGACAAAGCACGCCTAGTGCCTGAAGAACTCAACTTTGCAAAACATTAAGTCTTCTGGATAGAGGGAATGGCTATGAATAAAGAAATCCTACAAGTTGTAGAAGTGGTTTCCAATGAAAAGGGCGTGAGCAAAAATACAATTTTTGAAGCCTTAGAATGTGCTTTAGCAAGTGCCACTAAGAAACGTTACAGCAATGAAATCGATGTGCGCGTTACCATCAACCGCCAAACAGGCGATTATCAAACCGTTCGCCGTTGGATAGTGGTCGAAAGCGAAATACAACGCCCTGAACAACAAGCAAAACAAATTAGTTTTGCGGATGCCCAGAAAAAAGATAATCAATTGACCATTGGCGACTATTGGGAAGAACAAATCGAATCTGTGAACTTTGACCGCATTGGCGCGCAAACGGCCAAACAAGTCATCGTGCAAAAAATTCGCGAAGCAGAACGCGCACTCATTATCGATGCATACGCCAGCCGTCAAGGCGAAATTATCAGCGGTATCGTAAAACGCATCGAAAAGGGCAATATCATCGTCGACGTTGGTAGCAACACTGAGGCAATGATACCCCGTGATGAACTGATACCCCGCGAAGCCGTCCGTACTAATGACCGCATTCGTGGTTTTTTAAAGAGCGTTCGCTTTGAACAACGAGGGCCTCAACTTTTTTTAAATCGCACCTCCCCCGACTTTCTAAAAGCCTTATTCACTGTAGAAGTGCCCGAAATTGGCGAAGGACTGATCGAAATCATCAGTGCCGCCCGTGATCCTGGTTTACGTGCTAAAATTGCGGTGCGCAGCAAAGATGCCCGCTTAGACCCTGTTGGTGCCTGTATTGGAATGCGTCGCTCACGGGTTCAAGCGGTTATGAATGAACTCTGTGGCGAAAAAATTGATATTATTCTATGGGATGAAAATCCTGCGCAATTCGTAATCAATGCCATGTCACCTGCGGAAGTAGTCTCCATCATACTTGATGAAGATGCCCACAGCATGGATGTCGCCGTAAAAGAAGAGCAACTTTCTCAAGCAATTGGAAAAGGCGGACAAAATGTTAAGCTCGCCAGCCAACTCACAGGCTGGACACTCAACGTGATGACCGAATCCCAAGCAGAACAAAAAAACGAAGCAGAAATGCAAGTGTTACGTAACATGTTCGTGCAAAAACTAGACATAGAAGGAGAAATCGCTGATATCCTCGTACGTGAAGGCTTCTCTAGCCTTGAAGAAGTCGCCTACGTACCACTGAGCGAAATGTTAGAAATCGAAGAATTTGACGAAGACTTAGTAAAAGAACTACGCAATCGGGCAAAAGACGCGCTCGTAACTAACGCAATTGCCGAAGAAGAAACCCTAAGCGATGCACAACCTGCCGAAGACCTTGCTAATATGGAAGGCATGGACAGTGAACTTGCTAAACGCTTAGCCAGTCACGGCATCATCAGCATGGATGATTTAGCCGAACAATCGGTCGACGACTTAATGAGTGTAAGCGGAGTCGATAAAGCCCGCGCTAGCACATTAATCATGCAAGCCCGTGCCCCTTGGTTTGAACAGGAAAAACAATAATTAAGGTCATCAAATGCTTCATTGTGCAACTCGCAAAACCAGATGCACCAAAAAATTCGCACAATAAGCCCCAGAAAATCCTTAGTAAACGAGTGTGAAGATTCACACTCCCTATTCATCCGCTTGTGTACTTATGGCTAACGATTCAAGCCCAACGAATAACTAAACCCGGTAACTGAGAGTAGTATGGCTGAAGTGACAGTAAAACAATTTGCAGATGTGGTGGGGATTCCGCTAGAACGTCTATTAAACCAATTAGGCGAAGCAGGATTACCTACGAAAAACGCCGACGACAATATTAACGACCGTGAAAAATTGCAACTGCTAACCCATTTGCGCCAGTTACACGGCAAAGATGTTGAAAAACCCGTTGCCCCACACAGTAGCGGTGGAAACAGCAGTGAACCGAATAAAATCACCCTCACCCGTAAAACCGTCAGCGAAATTCGCGTGCCTAGTGCTACACAAGGCGGACGTGCTAAAACAGTTAGCGTAGAAGTACGGAAAAAACGTACTTACGTTAAACGCCCAGCGGGAGATGATGAGCCAAAAATCACCCAGTTTATTCAACAAGAAAAATTAGACGCGGCGCAACGGGATGTAGAAGCTGAAATCCGTCGCCAAGAAGAAGCTGAATCCCGTCGTAAACAAGAAACGGCAGAAAAAGTCCGCCTTGAAGCGGAAGAAAAACAACGGCGCGAAGTTCAAGCGCGTAAACAAACACAGGAAAAACCAGCGCACGAGCGAGTAACAGCACCTGCTCAAGCGAATGCGGTTGCTACCCCCCAAACCGCAACACCGCCCGCTCAAACTAGCCCATCCATGTCTAGCAGTCATCAACCGCAAGTACAAGTCATTGCAAAAAACACGGTTACGGTAGAAGTTCGCGCGGAAAAAACAGAAAAAACGGCTCGCCCAACAGAAAATAGAGGACAAGGGCAACAACGGACAAATCATCACAACCGTTCACAGCAACAAACAACTTCTACGGGAACAAACGCAAATCGTTCAGAACGTCAAGAACGCACAGAACAAACACGTCAGCCCCAAGCAACCCAAGCCCAACAACCACAAAACACGGCAAAAAAAGCAACGGATGCTAAACGAAAACCGCCTGTTGCAGCTCCGATTATCCCCACTGTCGACGATAGTGATGATGACGAAATCCTTAACTTAGTTGATGAGGAACGTTTAGGCAAAGGGGGTAAACAAAATAAAGTAGCACGCCCCAGCAAAGTCGTCAGCAAAGATAAAGGCGGACGTGAAGGTAAATCAGCCCCAAGCGGACGTGAACGCGATGACCGCCCGACTAAACACGAACGTCAACAAGATGATGTAGGTGGTAAACACCGTAAAAAACAGAAAAAAGTCGGCAAATTTGACCAACCCTTACACGGCTTTAATAAACCAACTGCGCCTATCATCCGTGAAGTCAGTATTCCCGAAACGATTACTGTCGCTGATTTAGCACAAAAGATGTCAGTTAAAGCGGCTGAAGTCATCAAAGTCATGATTAAACTTGGCAGCATGGTCACGATTAACCAAATCTTAGACCAAACCACCGCTGCTGTTTTAGTCGAGGAAATGGGACATACGCCTAAACTGCTGAAAGAAAATGCCCTCGAAGAAGAGGTCATGCAAACCCAATTAGAAGGTCATCACACCACCCGTGCCCCTGTTGTCACCATCATGGGACACGTTGACCATGGGAAAACCTCTCTACTCGACTATATCCGTGTTGCCAAAGTGGCTGCAGGGGAAGCAGGCGGGATTACACAACATATCGGTGCTTACCACGTTGACACCCCACGCGGAACGATTTGCTTCTTAGACACCCCAGGTCATGCTGCCTTTACCGCTATGCGGGCGCGGGGTGCGAAAGCAACAGATATTGTCGTGCTGGTCGTTGCGGCTGATGATGGCGTGATGCCTCAAACCATTGAAGCAATTCAACACGCTAAAGCGGCAAAAGTGCCCATTGTCGTCGCTGTCAACAAAATTGATAAACCACAAGCCGACCCAGACCGGGTGAAACAAGAATTATCAGGATATGAAGTTGTCTCTGAAGAGTGGGGCGGCGATACCATGTTTGTCAGCGTGTCCGCAAAAACAGGGCAAGGCATTGATAACCTTTTAGAAGCTATATTATTACAAGCAGAAGTTTTAGAACTGACAACGGTTGTTGATGGGGCAGCCCGTGGGGTTGTGATTGAATCCCGCTTAGATAAAGGACGCGGCGTTGTTGCAACTGTTCTCGTTCAAAGTGGTACTTTACGCCGTGGTGATATTCTACTGACGGGGCAAGAATTTGGTAAAGTACGCGCATTAATTGATGAGCATGGAAAACCCATTGAAGCAGCAGGACCTTCTGTTCCTGTAGAAGTCTTAGGCTTATCAGGGATGCCAAGCGCAGGCGATGAAGCTATTGTCGTTGCTGACGAACGTAAAGCCCGTGAAATTGCCTTATTCCGTCAAGGGAAATTCCGTGAGGTCAAACTGGCCCGCCAACAAGCTGCAAAACTTGAGAACATGTTCTCACAAATGCAGACAGGTCAAGTCAATACCCTGACTATCGTCTTAAAAACCGATGTGGGTGGCTCTCTCGAAGCGTTACAAGATTCCTTAATTAAACTTTCTACCGATGAAGTCAAAGTGAATATTATCGGTAGCGGCGTTGGTGCAATTACCGAATCAGACGTAAACCTTGCGATTGCCTCTAATGCCATTCTAATAGGCTTTAACGTCCGCGCCGATAATACGGCACGACGGATTATCAGCGAAGAAGAAGTCGACCTGCACTACTACAGCGTGATTTACGAAGCCATAGACGAAGTGAAGAAAGCTTTAGGTGGTATGTTAGCCCCTGAAGTCAAAGAAGTTATTATCGGTCTGGCTGAAGCACGTCAAGTTTTCCGTGTTTCTAAAGTCGGCACGATTGCGGGCTGTTTAGTTACCGAAGGGGTGATTAAACGTCAATGTCCGATTCGTGTTTTACGGAATAATGTTGTGGTGTTTGAAGGTGAACTTGATTCATTACGTCGCTTTAAAGATGATGTTAATGAAGTCAAAGCAGGGACAGAATGCGGTATCGGTGTTAAGAACTTCAATGATTTACAAGAAGGCGATCAGATTGAAGTTTACGATAAAGTCACCATTCAACGGAAGTTATAAACCCGTTGTGATGTAATTGCGCATTGCGTGCAGTTAATATAAACCTGTTGAGTGCTACACTTGACAGGTTTTTGTTTTATGAGGGAATTTAGTGCATAATTTATTGTAAATCAGTGCATTAAATACCACACTCCTGTTTTTGAGAGAATGATTTAATTCGTTACTATGCCAAAAGAATACAAACGTACTCAACGTGTTGGTGAAATGATTCAACGCGATTTAGCGGACATTATCCGCCGCGATATTAATGATAGCAGTTTAGGCATGATTACTATTGCGAGTGTAGATGTTTCCCCAGATTTAAAATATGCAAAGGTTTACATCAGTTTATTAGCCAATAAGCGCGAGCCAGCGGAAGTCGTTGCTCTGTTAAATCAAGCCGCAGGGAGTTTGCGCCATGAATTAGCGCAACGCTTAACCATTCGTGTCACGCCACGCTTGCATTTTATCCATGATGGTACGGTTGAGTATGCGTTACAACTGTCTCATTTGATTGACTCCGTTGTGCCGTCACCACTCGCAGATGGAGAGACAGACGCAGATAACGCCAACAATCCCAGCAACGATAAACACGAGTAGCGATTTTATGAGTAAACCGCGTCGTCCACGTCGTTCTGTACACGGCATTATTTTGTTAGATAAACCGTTAGGAATTAGCTCTAATCATGCCTTGCAACAGGTTAAACATTTATTTCAAGCAGAAAAAGCAGGACATACAGGCAGTTTAGATAATTTAGCGACAGGTTTATTGCCGATTTGTTTAGGAGAAGCGACAAAATTATCAAGTTTTCTGTTAGATGCGGATAAACAGTATCGAGCCGAATGTACGTTAGGGAAAACGACCCGTACAGGGGATGCAGAAGGCGAGATTTTACAGACGCGGTCAACAGCTAATATTGATTTGGCTCATATTCAGGCAGTTATCCCCCAGTTTTTAGGCGAAATTCAGCAAGTTCCGCCCATGTATTCGGCGTTAAAACATCAAGGGCAACCGCTATACAGTTTGGCGCGTCAGGGCAAAACTATTGAGCGACAAGCACGCCCCGTTACGATTTATGCAATAGATATTATTGATTTTCAAGAAAATCGTTTAACGTTAGATGTTCGTTGTTCGAAAGGAACTTATATTCGTACCTTAGCGGAAGATATTGGGGAAGCATTAGGCTGTGGTGCGTATATCAGTGCGTTGCACCGTACTGGGGTTGGGCAATATCATGAATTATTAGCGATGGACGTGCTGACGCAGGCAAGTACGCAAGGTTTCGCTGCGTTGGATAGTTACCTACGCCCCTTATATACAGCCTTGCCTTTATGGTCTGTGGTTTGTTTATCGGCGACACAAGCTGATGCTATCCAACATGGGCAGGCGGTGACTGTTGCACATGACTATCCAATTCATCAATGGGTTAAGTTGCAGACGACGTTAACGCCCAGTTGTGACAAAACGGATTTTCTTGGCTTAGGTGAAGTGTTAAGTGATGGGCGAATTGCGCCAAGACGTGTTTTTAATTGGGAGATGGACAAAAATAACTAGTCAGTTTCTTAACAGAAAGTAACTAGGGAAAAATCCTTAAGTAGAAACCGATCTTAAATTAAGGGTTAATACGAATTTTCCTTTTACTGAGACCCTCGTAAACTTTTCAACATCATAGATAGATATTATTCATAATATATCATAAAAACTAATTGATGTTCTGAGGGTTACAGAAATGGGCAGATTTATTAGTGTAGGTAATAATGAGCGGACTTATACGTTGGACTATAGCGTTTTAACGGATCTTTATCGATTGATGGGAAAAGAGGCGTTAGCCTGTTTAATTGATGAATTTTTAAGTAGCCATTGGCAGCAAGTTAATGCGTTAGAAGCCACTTTACGGGCGCGAGATGTGCAACAAATTAATTTAACGGCGAATGAGTTTAAATTAACTTGTCAGCAATTAGGTGCAAGTAAACTCAGTGATTTATATGGAAAATTAGCCGAATGTGGCAAAAGTGCTGAGTTTGGTCAGGCAAATACTTATCTGCATTTAATTCAATGTGAACTTGCTCAATTAAATGTTGCTTTTCGACAAATTGGGTTCACACAGTAAGTTAAAAATTATCTATGACTGCTTAATCTGCCTATTTTCAATATCCTTCCTGTTATCCATTTTTATCAATTAAAAAACGGATTTTTATGATGACACTCCCTAGATAACAGGGAGTGGTTTTCTCTTTCCATGTCGCAATCATTTTACGCGCTGGTTTCGTCGCTTTCAGGTTCTTTATCTTTGAGTTGGGTTGGTAATTCAATGATAAAGGTTGAACCTTTACCGAATTCGCTTTCTACAATCACATCTCCGCCCATCATTTGACAGAATTGTCGTGTAATGACTAAGCCTAACCCTGTACCGCCATATTTACGAGTGGTTGAGGAGTCTGCTTGCATAAAGGCACGGAATAGTTTTGACGTTTGTTCAGGTGTCATGCCGATGCCTGTATCTGTGACGCGGAAACGTATCCAATCCAGTGCGTCAACTTGATAACTTTCAACGCTTAGGAAAATTTTACCATTTTCGGTGAATTTGCTGGCATTACTGAGTAAGTTAAATAAGCATTGGCGCACTTTGGTGACATCTGAGTGCATCATGCCTAATTCTTCGGGAGATGTGACTTCTAAAGCATTTTGGTTTTTTTCAATCAGGGGTTGAATGGTGAAGATAACATCTTGAATCATCATATTAATGGAGAAAGTTTCTAAATATAACTCCATTTTTCCAGCTTCTACTTTGGAGAAGTCCAGCACATCGTTAATCAGTGCGAGCAAATGTCGACCTGCGCTATCAATTTTTTTCAGGTCGGGAATAAAATCTTCCATACCCATATCGGCGGCTTCTTCTTGCAACATTTCGCTGTAGCCGATGATTGCATTGAGTGGGGTGCGTAATTCATGGGTCATATTCGCCACAAACATGCTTTTTACTTTGTTAGCTTCTTCGGCTGCTTCGCGGGCTTTTTGTGCTTCTTCGCGTTTTGCATCTAGGATAGAGAAGGAAACACGGAGTTGTTTTGCCATTTGATTGAAGGTATTGGCAAGAATGCCAATTTCATCATTGCTTTTAACATCAACACTTTGTTGCCAGTCTCCTTCTGCCAATTTTGTTGCAGCAGTCGTTAAACCTGTAATCGGTTTGAGTAGGCGATTAGCCAGTAACCATGTGAAAGCGCAAACGATTAAGACTGCAATCAGGGCAACAATTAAAGACAATCGCCAGAAAAATTGTTCCCGTTCTAATACTTCAGACTCTTGTTGTAAGGCAATTACGCTCCAACCATTGGCAATGCGCAGACCATGAGAAAGCCAGCTCACATTATTTTCATCAATAAATGCGTATAACCCACTGTTACCTATAAGAATGTGTTGTACAGCAGGATGTTTACTAAAGTCGGTGAGTTCATCGCCAGTGACATATTTCGCTTCAGGATGTGCAAGAACACGACCTTTTTCATCCACCATGAAGGCATATCCTGTATGACCTAAACGAACTGCTCCAACGGCTTTACCCAATTCGGTTAAGAAGGTAAGAACAACCGCAACGCCAATAATCGGACGGTCTGGCGGTGGTACTTTTTTCTCTTCCCATTGTTTGATAATACCTAAGAGTTCTAGGGTGAGAGGGTCGGCAATTCCTGTTGCAATCAGTCCAGGGTAGTCCATTTGATAGGTGCGAACTGTGTCTTCTGTCGCTTTGTCATAAATACCAGTGACTTCTATTTGATTTTTATAGTAGGGAATTTCTTTCAGTTTCGTTTGTAGTTGGCTGACAAGTTCACCTTTATCTCCCCGTAGTAGGGTTGGAATGGAACGGACAGGCGATGAGAAGGTAACAGCAGGCTGTTCATAAGTGCGAGAAATTTGGGCACTGCGGGTGATATCATGCCCTTCTAACGCGCCTTGAAACCATTCTCGATGGCTTAGGTTGATTGGGTTGCGATGTACGATGCCTGTCCCGCTGGTGAAGTTAAGCCCATTGCTTTTAACAACGGCAGTGCCATAAATTTCGGGGTAAACGCGATAAATGGCAGAGAGACTCGGAATCTGCTTTTCTGCTTCCATCGTGGTAAAGGCGGCATTTTGACTTAATGTCATGAGTGATTTGACATTCATCTCATCCCATCGTGTGACGCTATCAGCCAAAGAGGTGGCACGCAACATCAGGTTTTCTTTAGCTTCCTGCCGAATAATTTGTGCCGCTTGCGAACTGGCAAATAATATTGCTATCAGCATAGGTGGAACTACACCGAGTAATATCATTGCTATCATACGGAAGCGTAAACTGATGAAAAATTTATTTTCCATATAGGTTTTTGTCAGACCGTGTTTGAGCTAAACAAGGTGTTTAAGAAGGTAAGTAGCGTAGCGTAAATTAGTTGAGACTGACTAGCTTTTTATTGATGTCCCATTTTAGTCCGTGATACGCAAAGCATTATACTGAGTGCATTGTAACAGTAGGCAGGTATATTTTAACGAGTTTTCAGCAGGATTTTGTTTTTTTATTAAAAATCATCTGTGATAAGCGGATAATAATTGCTGCAATAGGCATTTAGCGAATGGGGCGAGACCTGATAGACTATTGTTAATTGAGTTGTAAGCCATTTATTTGGGTTATGACATTAATGATTCTTCTGTGAATAGATAAGTGATATTAAGGGTATTTATATGATGGATTATACACCTGCTCCCGATTTGTTGAAAAATCGTGTCATTTTAATTACAGGTGCGGGGGATGGCATAGGGCGAGCGAGTGCGCGGACTTTTGCGCAGCATGGGGCAACTGTTATTTTATTGGGACGCACAACCCGTAAGTTAGAAGCAGTTTATGACGAAATAGAGCAAGCAGGGTATCCCCAACCTGCGATTTATCCAATGAATTTAGAGGGAGCAAGTCCAAAAGACTATGAGGATTTAGTCACAACGCTAGATCGTGAGTTTGGGCGTTTGGATGGGCTTTTGCATAATGCAGGATTACTTGGTGCTTTAGCACCGATAGAAAATGCGGACATTAATCTGTGGTATAAGGTCATACAGGTTAATTTAAACGCGCCTTTTTTATTGACACGAGCCTGTTTAGGGTTATTAAAGAAGTCGACTGATGCCTCTATTGTTTTTACCTCTTCTAGTGTAGGGCGGAAAGGTCGGGCTTATTGGGGGGCATATTCTGCATCGAAATTTGCAGTTGAAGGTTTAATGCAGACTTTAGCGGATGAGTTAGCTGCTAATACGGCTATTCGGGTCAATAGTATTAATCCTGGTGCGACACGGACGGCAATGCGTGCGGCAGCTTTTCCCGCTGAAGACCCTAATACGTTAAAAACAGCGGAGGAGATTATGTCCGTTTATTTATATTTGATGGGGGCTGATAGTCTAGGGGTAACAGGACAGGCTTTAAATGCGCAATAGTTTTTTCTGCGTATTTCCGTCAAACTAATTGAGTTTGTACTATTTAGTGTTTTGAAGTTTTTACCAATTCTGACTTATCACTGGTGTGAAATATTATTTAAGTAACTTGGTCAACTATTTGCTTAAAATTGGTAATGGCTTTATATGAGGAGTTGCTTGCTGGAAATGCAGGTACGGACTGAAACAATATTGCTACTTAGGAGAATTAAAAATGGCAGACATCAATGATATTTGTAGTGAAATCGTCAGAAATGTAGATGGCGCACTAGGCTGTGCAGTGGTCGATTTAAATAGTGGTTTACTGTTAGGCGTTTCTCACAACGTTCCGTATTTCACACAATCATACTTAGATGCTGTCGCAGCGGCTGCCGTTGATATGTTCCGTGGTAGAACAGTCACGGCTGTTGAAGACATGATTTCTAATATGCGCGGTAGCCCTAAAAAACACATGATTAAAGAAGTGCAAATGACAACTGATAACACCATGCATTTTATGATTGTGTTACCTGATAAACCTAATTCTCTCGTTGTGTTAGTAACCAGTAAAAAAGTGAATTTAGGGATGGGTTGGTCTTCCTTACGGATGGCGTTACCTAAATTAAATCCTTTATGTCCTTAGTCGGTTAGCGTTAAACAGCCTGCATATTTTATTCAATCAAGTATGTGACCATCTCATCTGCTTGGTGTGATTATCTTGTTTGTATTCGTAAAATATGCAGGGGTTTTGTAATCCTTATCTTAAATCAATGTGATAGTGACGTTGATTCCCACCTATTAAAGATATCATTCCCCTTGAACGCTAAAATCATTTGGTTAAATGTAATGCCCATTGTGTTTGTCTTATTATGGAGCACGGGATTTATTGGCGCGAAATACGGTTTGCCTTATGCTGAACCTTTTACCTTTTTATTTTATCGTTTAGCGATTGTAAGCCTTGTTTTATGGGGTGTTTTGTTTATCAGCAAATCACCATTACCCACCCAATTTAATGCTGTAGGACATGTTGCGATATCAGGTTTATTAGTACATGCGGGTTATTTAGGGGGGGTTTTTGCCGCAATTAAAGTGGGTTTACCTTCTGGATTAACTGCCTTAATCGTTGGTTTACAACCATTATTGACGGCTGTAACTGCAGCACTCATTTTGCGTGAAATTATTACGCGCTTACAATGGATAGGACTATTTTTAGGATTATTAGGCGTTATTTTTGTATTAAGTGAACGATTTGAGGGAACTGTAATTCCCTTAGAAGTAAGCTCTATTTTTTGGGCAATACTTGCACTTATTTCTATTTCTGTTGGAACGGTTTACCACAAACGCTTTTGTACGGATATCCCCTTAATCAGCAGTACATTGATTCAATATCTAACTGCAACGTTAGTATTAGGCAGTGTCGCATTTTTTACTGAAACCATGATTGTTGTTTGGAGTGTTCCTTTTATGCTCGCATTAGCATGGCTGGTTGTGGGTTTATCATTAGGCGCGATTAGCCTATTAATGTTATTGATTAAACAAGGGGCAGCAGCGCGGGTCGCCAGTTTGTTTTATTTAGTGCCACCAGTAACTGCGATAGAAGCTTATTTTTTATTTGATGAACGCTTAGGCGCAATTGCATTATTAGGAATGGGGTTAACCGTTATCGGCGTTGCATTGGTTATGCTTAAAAAACGTCCTGTTTAAACAGAACATAATGTTTAAAAACAGGTGAATTATCAGGGTTTTTATTAAACGAAGACAAGATAGGCTTGCGATTATGCGAGCTTGACTATAATGTAAATAAAACAACAAAAACCTTATTGGCTTAACTATCTATCTTGAGTTAGATAAATAATCATGAAAACCCATGCTAGTCACTTTGTTATTAATAAAGAGCAAGTGGTTGATTTACTCCGTTACCATCAAGTAACGCCTACACAACAACGTGTAGATATCGCTTTGCTGGTTTTAGCGCGTCATCAACATTTTGCTGCCGATGATTTATTACAGACCTTGAATAAGGAAAGTCCTGTTGTCTCTAAAGCAACGATTTATAATACCTTGAGTTTGTTTGTTGAAAAAGGGTTAATTCGTCAGGTAATTGTTGACCCAACTAAAGTGTTTTATGACTCTAATACAACACCGCATCAGCATTTTTATAATGTGGATACAGGGGAATTAACCGATATAGAAGATGAAAATTTAAGCCTTGCGTATCATCCAACCTTACCAAAGGGAACTTGTTCTGCGGGTTTAGATATTATTATTCGCGTGCGCAATTCTTAAAATACACAAACATGTATTTTCTCCTCTAAAAGCGGGTATGTATTTTTTACATACCTGTTTTTGTTTTGTATTCCATTCATTCTAACCAATTTTTAAAAGAAATTGACATGATAAAACATTGTCTTTACAAATAAGAACAATTATCATTTGCATGTATTCTATTTCTCTTTGCCGATAATATGGAGTTATTTAACTAATGTTCTCAAAGAAAGTTAAAAAAATTAGTTTAGGATTAGCACTTGCCTGTTTAGGTTTCAGTTCTATAAGTTGGGCTGCTGATGAAATTATCGTGTACTCTGCAAGAAATGATAGTTTAATTAAGCCATTGTTTGATTTGTACACCAAAAGTACAGGGGTCGCCATTAAGTTCACAACGGCAGAAGAAGCTGCATTATTAGAACGTTTGCAAGCCGAAGGGAAAAATACACCTGCTGATATGTTGATTACTGTCGATGCAGGTAATTTATGGCAAGCGACAGAGCGAGACGTTTTAGCTGCAGTTGATTCTCCCACTATCCAGCAAAACATCCCAGCCTATTTGCGCGACCCTAAGAATCGTTGGACAGGTTTATCCATCCGCTCTCGTACCATTATGTATAGTACGGAACGGGTGAAACCTACTGAATTAACGACATATGCTGCATTAGCAGATAGTCAATGGAAAGGTCGCTTATGTTTACGGACTTCTAAAAAAGTTTATAACCAGTCTATGGTTGGGATGATGATTAGCCAACTAGGCGAGGAAAAGACTGAGCAGGTTGTTAAAGGCTGGGTTGCGAATTTAGCAACCGATGTTTTCTCTAATGATACAAAGTTAATTGAAGCAATTGCAGCGGGACAATGCGATGTCGGTATTGCGAATACTTATTATTTAGGCAGATTACAGGCTGAAAAACCTGATTTACCTGTTGCAATTTTTTGGAGTCAAGACGGTGCACATGTCAATGTTTCTGGCGCAGGAATTACTAAATATGCGAAGCATCCTGAAGCGGCTTTAAAACTGTTGGAATGGTTGACAACCCCTGAAGCACAAAAAGTGTTTGCTGAGTTAAATTATGAATATCCTGCAAATCCTATCGTTCCTGCAAGTGAGGTGGTGAAAAAATGGGGAGACTTTAAGCCTAACACTATCGATGTCGTAGAAGCGGGGCGTTTGCAAGTAGATGCAGTAAAATTAATGGATAGAGCTGGTTATAAATAGTTGTGAGTTGGTGTTATTCCTCTCAAGTTGAGAATCAATTATTCATCCGCTAAATTCTCAACTTGCAGAGTATTCAACGTTTTTCCCGCCATTTTATTGACTCATTATGCCGTTGTGACCCATGAATACGCTTTCAGAGACCTTGCCGTCACCTTTTCCTTCGCAACCTATTGTTCAATACTCTTTTTTTTCACAAGGCGGTGGATGGAAGCTGATTAGCTTAGGACTCGCTATTCTGGTTTTAGTCCCACTTTTAGTCTTAAGCGCGACATGGCTATCTAATGCCTCTGATATTTGGCAACATCTCCTACAAACAGTTTTACCTGAATTACTACGTAATACGTTCGTCTTACTGATAGGCGTTGGCATTGGCGTGACGGTGATAGGCGTGAGCTTGGCATGGCTAACTGCTATGTGCGAATTTCCGGGCAGACGTTTTTTTGAATGGGGATTAATGTTGCCCCTTGCCGTCCCTGCTTATGTGCTTGCGTTTGTGATGGTTGGTTTATTTGATTACAGTGGCGTTGTGCAAAGTCTAATCCGTCAATGGTTTGGTTCTAGTCTCTGGTTTCCTGCTATCCGCTCAGAAAAAGGGGTTATTATCGTTATGGTATTAGCCCTATACCCTTATATTTACATGTTAGTACGTGTTGCATTTTTAGGGCAGGGACAGCGGATGATGGAGGCGGCGCGGTCTTTGGGCGCAAGTCCTTTTCAAGCGTTTTATCATGTTGCCTTACCTATCGCACGACCTGCCATTGCGGCTGGGGTTTCATTGGCATTAATGGAAACGCTGGCAGACTTTGGCACGGTTGCTGTTTTTAACTACAATACATTTACCACTGCTATTTATAAAGCATGGATTAATTTATTTAATTTACATGCAGCAGCACAATTAGCAACTTTACTCTTATTATTTGTCATTACAGCCTTATTGACTGAGCGATATTTTCGTGGGCGGGCACGTTATCACACAGACTCACGTTGTCAACATCGTTACCAATTAAAGGGTTGGAAAGCTATCACAGCAACTACATTTGCAGGTTTTATCTTTGCGTTTGCGTTCTTTATTCCACTGTTACAATTGATTGTTTGGATATGGCAAACTGCTGCCCGTGATTTAGACTACCGCTATATCAATCTACTGACCAATACACTCTTATTAGGCGTTATTGCTGCCTCTCTGACTGTTTTTAGTGCTTTATTACTCGGATTTAGCCAACATACGCAACGAAAAAGTCGGAGTATTCGTTTTGCCGTCTCAGTCGCCACCATGGGCTATGCATTACCAGGCTCGGTTCTCGCGGTTGGTGTGATGTTAAGTTTTGTTTGGATGGATAATCAGTTACAAGCGTTTTTTACCAGTATTGGTTTAAGTCCTTATCGCTTATTAACAGGCGGGATTATTGCCTTACTTCTCGCGTATATTGTGCGTTTTATGGCAGTTGCTTTCGGTGCCGTGGATAGTGGCTTACATCAAATTCGTCCTTCTTTACAAGATGCTGCGCGTAGTTTAGGCGCGAGCCATCTTGATATTCTTAAACGTCTCTATTTTCCTCTACTACGCTCAGGCTTATTTGCAGGATTTTTACTAGTTCTAGTCGATGTGATGAAAGAAATGCCCGCAACTTTACTCTTACGACCTTTTGGCTGGGATACTTTATCTGTCCGTATTTACGAAATGACCGCCGAAGGCGAATGGGAAAGGGCAGCATTGCCCGCTTTAACACTGGTGTTAGTCGGTTTACTACCCGTTATTTTCCTTGTAAAACGGACTAATAAAGCACTATAACATCTCACGAATATGCGGTTCGGATCGCTGGAAGAGTACCCATGCAGGTCCTAACAGCAATAGCCACAATCCTAATGGACGCAGTACATTCCAATAATCCCATGCCAATCCTTGCGTGCCTGCATGAATAAGGCGCATAACATCAGCAACGGGATTAATCACGAGAATCCATTGTAATGAACTAGGCATTAAATCAGGCATGTACATGATAGGGGTTAAATACATAGTGATGGTAATCAGAAATGGAAAAAATTGACTAATATCCTTTAAGAATAAACCTGTGATTGCTAATAAATAGCACATAGGAATTAGCCAAACCATCAACATAACAATGCTTGCCACGCCAAAAGGGATTGCAGCGAATCCTTGCATGAGCCACACGATAATTGCCATTACAATGGCATACAACAAGGTAGATAAAATCAGTGGCAATAACGGTAAAATAATGACAGGAAAGACCGCACGTCGATATAGCCCTCCAAATTCGCTCAAGACATTCAAGCTACGGTTTAACACTTCAGAGATAAATAACCACGGTAACATGCCCAAGAGAAAATAATCGACAAAGGCAACGCCGCTCGGAAATTTAATTTTTAACACCACATCCAAGAGAAACCAAAAACCAACAATTTGTAATGCAGGTTGTAATAATAACCATGCATCGCCTAACCACGTGCCCGATGTGCGCGTGATAATATCCCGTTTTAGCAATAAAAAAACGAGATGCCTATGCTGATAAATTGCTTGAAAGGGTGACACTAAACCTTGCTTTGTGGTAAAAATGTAACGCTTCAGAAAGTTAAGTATTACTATGCTCATGAATTTAATTTGTGACAAAAAAGTAACAGTACGTCGAAAGATTACTACAATTGTGTAAATTAATCCGCTACAATACAAAATCTCCTGTATTTACCAATTTGTCCAAATGTTTAATTTTCTTTATAAAGCGATTCTTACAAGCATTTTATTTGTGTCCATTGTACCTGTTGTACAAGCGAAACAGGTACTCGTACATTTAGATACAGAAACAGATTCTGCCGAAGTCGCACGATTATATCAGCAAGGACAAGTTATTAAAGATTTATCCCCATTACCTTGGCTTGTCATCGAAATTTCCGATAGTGATAATCAAACTCATTTAAGACAGATAAGCCGTTTGCCATTCTATACCGATGTTCGTGGTTATTTTGTCAGTGCAACACCAAATGATGAGCTCTATACCCAGCAATGGCATCTGGATGAAATTGGTGTACCCACTTATTGGGAAACAACGCAAGGAGCGGGTGTCACCATTGCATTATTAGATAGCGGTGTCGACCCAAACCATCCCGATTTAAAAGACAATATTCTATTTTCACAAGGCTACGATTTTGGGGATGATGATGCAGAGCCTTATGATGCAAATGGGCATGGCACAGCAATGGCTGGGCTTATGGTCGCACAATGCAACAATCGTATTGGGAGTTGTGGCGTTGCACCACAGACAAAAGTAATCCCCTATAAATTGAATCAAGCTGATGGAGGGAGTTTTAGCTCTACAACGCTTGCCGCCGCTATCCTCGCAGCAGCTGATAGTGATGCACGAATTATTTCTATGAGTGTGATGTTAGAAGAATCCGCGCCTTGGGTAGAAGATGCATTACGCTATGCCTTCAATAAAAATAAAATCCTTGTTGCCGCCGCAGGCAATGAAGATTTATCCACAGTCGCTTTTCCAGCGAGTCTTCCTTTTGTCGTTAGCGTTGGTGCATACACTAAAAGTCATGAACGTTTCGGCAGTTATGGAAATGATTTAATGATTACCGCACCTGGAACAAGTCTATGGACAACTCAACCTGGAACAGGCTATGTCAATTTTTATATCGGAACATCACCCGCAGCGGCAATAGTCAGTGCTAGTTTTGCCTTACTAGCTGCTAATAATCCTGAAAAAAGTGCTACTGAACTCATTGTTCAATTAATGCAAGCCAGCCAAGATATTAATGCGATAGGTTGGGATGAAGAAGCGGGGTTTGGACAATTACATTTACCAACAACACCATCTGCTGGAAATTATTTAGCATTTTTACCACTGACTCAAACAAGCTATCGTCCTAATGATTATTTAAATATAGACCTTTTATTAACAGGTTTAATCGGGCAATCAGCAGACCTATACTTACGTGTTAATCTCCCCATTGCGGAACAACGCTTTACACTTTATGAGCGGTTCGACGCTGAACCAGTCCTAGAAGCTACCCCTTTTAATGATACTTTACAAAGCCCATTCCCGTTTACGGGAGATATACAACTTTCTTTGTTTGGTATGAATGGGTTAATTATACAAGGCGCGCTACCTGTAGGGCTGACAGAAGGGATTTACGAAATAGATGCAATGCTTGCCCAAAATACAACTCAACTTGCTTATCAACGACAAATAATCTGGATTAGTGCCGATTAAAATGTTCGAGCACATTTTAATAAATTGAATTAGTTTCAAATAAAAAACGAATTTAACAATTAAAAAGACTAAGAAACTAAAAAAACAATATGCTTTGTTGATGAAGAAATGACAGATTAAAGTCGTAAAATAACTTGAAAATTGTTTGTTTTATGTGCAATATAAGTAGTAACCTGATGTATAAGTTGGGTGTGTATAGTTGTGTAGAATCTATGCAAAATAGTGTTAAAATACTGACACCTTAAAGGTTGTATATATTCCGACTATGGCTTACCCATCTCAAGATTAACCACGGAGATTAGTGAACATGAACTTCAAGAAAACAGCTTTAGCTTCAGCTATTGCGCTGACTTTGGCAACAGGTTCTGTAATGGCAACCACCACCACCGTCGGTGGTGAATTTATTCTCGATAAAGCAACTATTAATGCTGGCGGTACAATTAACTTAGCATTATTAGGCTTAGATAGCTCTGGTGCTGTTGACCGTTTTGGTGAACAACAAGGCTCAGTGATTATTGCTGTAGTCAATACCATTAAAGGTGAAATCGTTGGCGGTTCTACCTATCCTGGTGCTACCCCTGATGACCCAAGACCATCATCTGGTCAATTTACTTCTCAAGTTAGATACTTCCGTTTAAACCAAGGTAACGGTCAAGTTAGTATCAACTACCCTGTCACAGCAACAGGCACTGACTCAGTTACCATTACCCTACAAGAAAGAATCCCAACCACAGGCGGTGGTGTGGAATTCAAAACGATTGCCTCTGCCGAGCGTGTTGTTACCATCAACCCTCCTTCTTCAGCACCTAAAGCTTTAAACGTTGTAGAATTTAAAGCTTCTGCACTTGACCCTGAAAAAGCACTCGGTACAACTGATGATGGCATTTGGGCTGACGGTATTACTGGTAAAATGACTGCAGGTGTTGCAGGTGCACAAATTATTGTGGAATCTGAAAACCCCTCCGCAGCGGGTGAATTGACCGTTACCTTAAGAAAAGGTAGCACCAGCGTCCCTTACACCACCCAAATGCAATTAGGTAAAGCCATTGTCACTTTAGACAATAAAGTTACCTCTGCTGGTAAATACTATATTGAAGCAACCTTCAAAGGCTTTGATGGCAACAGCGTAGATTTACTCTATCCTGATACTGTTGAAGTTATCTCTACTGGTTTACCACGTAGCATTGTTTTAAGTGCTAACAAACAACGTCTGAATGTCAATGCTGGTCAAGGTGCGACTGTTTCTGCAACATTAAAAGACGAATATGGTAATACCACAACCAGCAGAGCTGGCACAGCCATTACTGTTGAAGTAAAAGATGCAAACACGACTACCACGGGTGTTGCCGCATTTGATATCCCTGTGGGTGTTGGTGCTTCCAAAGGTTCTTACCAAATCGGTGTAGCTGGTAGCTCCGCCTTTACCAAAGCCAGCACAGCTTCTTTAGTGGGTACTGCATTATCTGGTCCTAACAGAACTACCGTTTCTGGTATTACTGCCTCCGCTCCTCTAGCAATCAGTGCTGTTGAGAAAACCTTAGTTGTTTCTCCTTTATTCACTACCGCCCAAATGGCTGGTACAGAATTTAAAGCCTTCACTGTTGTTACAAGCGATAACAATGCCAATGTTGGTCCTATTACTATCCAAAATACGACCACCAGTGAGTCTTTAACTGTTAACCGTGATCCTAGCACCAATGTTGTGCAAGGTTTCTTCAAAACAGCAACTGATGGTGCTACCTACTTAATTTCTGATAGCACTGGTGTTTATGCCCAACAATTAGTTGATGCAGCGGGTATCATCCGTGCAGCAGCAACCAACGTTGAATTACGTAACGCACATAACCAAAAAGTTACCTCTGTTTATGCTGGAACAATTGCTAGCTCCACAGACCGCGCGGCTTATATCCCTGAACGTTCACTGAAGATGTTTGATACCTTCGGTAACTCCGTTACCCCTGGTTCACCTGGTGGCACAGGTACATTCACTGCTAGCAGCACAAACTCTATCAGTGTTTCCTACATGGGTACAGGTACTGCCTCCGCAGGTATTCCTGATTTAAGCCCAGGTGGTGTGGTTGAAGTCAGATATGCAACCGTTGGCACTAAAGCTTTCAGTGGCACAGACAATATCGCGTTAGCCTTTGACAAACCAGGCTTAGGTACTAACAACATTACTGTTACTACCAATGTCAGCGCGCCTGAAAAACTGACCGCAATTAACGCGTACATCACTCAGGATAAGATTCCTACCAACAGTGAAGTTGCTTTAACTGTTGAAATTCTGGATCAAGATGGCAATCCTTATCCTACCACTGATGTCACCGTGTTATTTAACGATGGCTTAACAGGTGAAGGTGTTATCCAAAATCCTGATGTCAGAGATTTAAGCGGTAACATTATTGCAACAGGTCAACAATTATTTACCACTGCTGGCTCTAGAAAAGTCTTAGTTGTGGGTGCTGGTGCTGTTGAAGGTACATTCAAGTTAACCTTCAGAAATCCTGATGGTAGCGTCAAAGCAGAACGTACATTCACCGTTGCATCTGCTTATGAAGGTCAATGCTCTACTTCTAACCTGTCTGCTTGCACAACCCAAGTAGATTGCGAATCTGCCTTAGGCTTCTTCGCAGGTGATAAATGCTCCGTCCGTCCTGAGTTAACCAGCACAGGTTCTGTGTTTGACCCAACAACAGGTGAAGTGACTGAAGGTACATTAGACTTCTTCGGTGGTATCTATCAAGCCCTGAAAGCAGGGGACGGCTTTACCAAAACAGCCGTGTTATCTTGCTACGGTCCTAACAATCCTGTTAGCATCCAAGCTGCCTTCCAAGTTGATCCTGCTGACGTAGGCAAAGGTGGTGAAGTCCTCATCGTTGGTTTATTAACCATCGGCGAGTTTAACTTCAGCGGCTGGTACATGATGGACCTTAACAACATCGTCACATGGGACGGTATGAGCTTAGCGGGTCTTACCGCTGCGAAAGAAGTGGGTGAATTACCTTCTCTCTACAGCAGCGTGTTATATCAAGGTCAATTCTACATTGGCGGTTTATTAAACCTCTATGTAGGCTACCGTAATCCAGCTGGTAAAGTGGTATTCTCTAGCTCTGCAATCCAAGCGAACATCGTCAATACAGATACTTGCCCTAACTAAGGTAAGTTTTTCTTGATAGAATCGTGATTGAAAAAAACGGCGACTGAAGTCGCCGTTTTTTTTGCTTTTTTAAAGCATTAATTCATATAGTAAACGTGCTATAAAACAATTTAAATTTAGGACTAGCAGTCCTCACAGGATAGTTCTCCGCATTGTTTTATAGTGCGTTTACTATATAAACCCTGTTCCATCCCTTCCTCTTAAATTATCTTCACCTCTTTGTATTATTGTTTTCTAATAAATATTCGTTTTACGATAAAATAAATAATATCCAAAAGCATAGCATTACCTGCAAGTAGCGAGTCTCTTGTAGATTCGTTATCATAAGCGTTTTTTACAACAACATCGCATGGATAACACCAACAATCATATTTCATGCACAAATCTAAAGGAGAACGGAATTATGAGTAAGACGATATTAGTCGTCGATGACGAGCCCAATATCTTGCTATCTTTAGAATTTTTAATGAAGCAAGCACAATACATTGTTAAAACTGCTAAAGATGGTGAAGAAGCCTTACAAATTGTAGAAACCACTCTCCCCGATTTAATCTTGCTTGATGTCAACATGCCGAAAAAAAGTGGTTATCAAGTCTGTGAAATCATCCGCGCAAATCCTGCTTGGAAAACAATTCGAATTGTAATGCTTACTGCAAAAGGACGTGATATCGAACGTGAAAAAGGATTAGCCCTTGGTGCGGATGAATACATTACTAAGCCATTTGCTACACAAGAAGTCGTTGAAAAAGTTAAAGAGTTATTGGCGGATGTATGAGCGCGAGAACACAATTTTGGTTAGGTTTCTTTATTGCTATCAGTGTGAACTTAACAATTTTTATCGGTGGGTGGTTTTTATTACTTGATAAGATTGTTGATTCTGAACAACGCAACGCCTTTGAAGGCTTTCTTGCTGTCGGTGGTTTTGCAAGTTTTTCTATTCTAGCGATTGTATGGATGCTGTTAGATAACAAGCTTTTTTTTCCACTACAATGGATTATTCGCGGTATAGAAATCATGTTACACAGTAACCCCGCGCATAAACTAGAATTAAACCGCTTTCATCTGCTCACTGACCTTGCTAAATCTGTTCAAGCTTTAGGCGATAAACACCATAAGACCCGTTTAGAACTTGCACAAGCGATTGCCAGTAGTGCCGCGAAAGTAGAGGCGCAAAAGATACGTTTAGAAACCATTCTCCGTGACCTTGATAGCGGTGTGATTGTTTGCGATACACAAGGACGAATTGTTCTTTATAACCCTGCCGCATTACATATTTTGGGCAATCACGCTGCATTAGGCTTAGGTCGTTCTATTTATGAAGTCTTTGCCCGTTCGCCTGTTGAACATACCTTAGAAATGCTACGTTTGCGCACCAGTCGGGACAAACACACGAAACAAGAAGGCGAGTTTGTATGTAGCGCGCATGATACCAATAGCCTCTATCATTGTCGTCTTGCTCGTTCATTTGAACAGGACAACGAAACAGGTTTTGTCTTAGCTTTTAATGATGTAACCCAACGGCTTGAAGCCGTACAGCAACAAGAACAACAGCTATTACAACTGACAGAAAAATATCGTGCTCCCTTGGCGAATTTGCGAGCGGCTGCGGAAACCTTAGTAGAACATCCACAAATGCCACAAACCACACATGATGCTTTTATACACATCATTGTCCAAGAAAGCAGACAGTTAAGCGTCTCGTTGGAAAATATCGCCCAAGAATCTTCCCGTCTGGCAAATCATCAATGGTCTATGGCAGATGTACACTCAGACGACCTCATTAACAGCATTAACCATAAACTGCCAACCAGAAAACAGATTATTCTAACAGGCACTGGTAATCCTTTATGGCTACATGTGGATGGTTATGCCCTGATTTGTCTCTTAACGCATTTAATTAACAAACTCCATGATTATTTAGAAATCAAGCAATTCAATATAGAGCCATTAATGGGTAATCGTCGTGTTTATTTAGACATTATTTGGCAAGGACAACCCATTTCCGACACTGTATTAGAATCATGGTCACGGGAAACCATACCCGACATGATAGGCGCGAAGACCATGCGCGATATTCTTTATATTCATGACAGTGACTTATGGAGTCAAACCCACCGTAAAGCAAAATCTGCATTATTACGCCTGCCACTTCCTGCATCTCGTCGCCAATGGGAACAACCGCGCGAAGTGCTTGCGCCACGCCCTGAATTTTATGACTTTCAACTGCCAGAAAATGCCTTGGGTGAAATGGCTGACCGTCCATTGTCCTCTTTAGAATTCGTTGTTTTTGATACAGAAACAACAGGGCTTCGTCCTTCTGAAGGCGATGAAATTATTTCCATTGCAGGCGTGCGTGTGGTGAATGGGCGAATTTTAAGCGGGGAAGCCTTCCAATATCTGGTTAATCCGAATAAGCCAATTCCAAAAGCCTCAATTCGTTTTCATGGCATTACAGATGACATGGTTAAAGACCAACCTATGATTCAAACCGTATTACCCAAATTTAAAACCTTCGTAGGCGATGCAGTACTGGTTGGGCACAATGTTGCGTTTGACATGAAGTTTCTTAGCATGAAAGAAGGCATAACAGGCATTCGATTTAATAATCCTGTATTAGATACGCTTTTAATTTCTGGTTATCTTCACCCCCACACTGAAAACCATTATTTAGACAGCATTGCGGAGCGTTTAGGCGTTGATATTAGTGGACGACATACTGCCATTGGTGATGCATTAGCGACGGCAGAAGTCTTCTTACGTTTATTAGACCTATTAATTGCTCGCGGAATTACCACCTTAGGGCAAGCCGTACACGCTTCTGAAGAAATGGTCGCCGTTAAAAAACAACAAGCAAAATTCTAAATACAGCTTATTGTTTTCTTCCTACACTTGTTCAAACAGGACAGTATGCTTTAAAAAGCACACTGTCCGCTGTCACGTTCTGCGATTCCTGTCTTATTTTTACGGAGAAACAGCTGTGAAATCAATCGTTATTGCGTTAATGCTCACTTTTTATGCAAGTCTGCTTTTTGCCGAACAGATGCCCACAACTTGGTTACAAAATCCAAGTTCATTGACTCAAGCCATAGAAAATGCACAAAAAGAAGATAAAAAAGGCATTTTTATATTTATCACAGCTGAAAAATGTGCATTATGTAACTACATGCAAACAGTCATTTTTCCACAAGCGCAAATTGCTAATTTTTATCAACAAAACTTCATTAATTTACAAATCAATGCAAGTGTTACCACATCTATCATTAACTTTGAAAATCAAGCAAGTACGACAACAACAGTCGCCAAACAATTAAATTCAGAGGGAAAAGCGTATCCATTAGCCCTATTTTTTAACCCGCAAGGAACACTACTTTATAGTTTTTCTGGGATTACTCAAAATCCTGAGGAATTTTTATGGCTAGGTGAATATATTCTACAGGAACACTATCAACAACAATCCTTTACTGATTATAAACAAGCACGTTATGTAAATCAGCCTACTAAAACAGGTAATAGCCAAGCCTTTTTTGATGTGACATTTGGCGATTTGCAAGCAGAACTACAAACGGCAAAAGAAAATGGTAAACAAGGGATTATGTTATTTTTTGAAATGGAAGGTTGCCCATTTTGTAAACGAATGCGCGACACCGTATTTACACAGCCCGATGTTCAACAGTTTTACAAAGAACGCTTTTTGATTTTTCCTATTGATATTTTGGGCGATGTTGAACTGACCGATTTTGAAGGGAATACCATTAGTAGCAAAGTATTTAGTCAAACAATCAACCGTGTACGTAGCACACCTGTGATTATTTTTTATAATTTAGCGGGTGAACCGTTATACCGCTTTACAGGAATGACCGAAGACGCACAAAGTTTTATCTGGTTAGCGGAATATGTATTATCAGGTGAATATCAACGCCAACTGTTTAAAACCTATCAACAAGCGAAACGTAATCCTTAAAAATACAGTTGAATCAGTAATATTGCTGATTCAACAACAAAATAGCAAACGTACTATAAAACGATGCGGAAGACTGCCAGTCCTAAATTTAAATAATTTTATGATACGTTTACTATATCTTTCCAAGCATGAGGACGCATCAACATGACCGACAAATCCCTAGGCACATTCATCAACCCCTTCACCGATTTTGGCTTTAAAAAAATCTTCGGCAGTGAAGAAAGTAAACCCCTCCTTATCAGCTTTCTTAATGATTTATTACCGATAAAACACAAAATTGTCAGCTTAGAATTTAAAAATATCGAAAAACTCGGCATGTTAGAAGAAGACCGACGCGCCATCTTTGATATTTATTGTCGGGATGAAAAAAATCAGGAATTCATTGTTGAATTACAACGTGCGAAACAAGAACACTTTCAAGACCGCGCTACCTATTACGCCAGCTTCTTAATTCAAGACCAAGCCAAAAAAGGCAAATGGGACTTTGAATTAACCCCGATTTATTTCATTGGGATTTTAGACTTCTCCTTAGCCAGTTTTCCTGATGACCATTACTTACATTTCGGACAACTTACCGATATTTACAGTAAAGAAGTCACGTTTAAGAAATTGAACTTCATTTACATAGAAATGGCGAAATTCAAAAAGCAAGAATCCGAATTAGCGAACCATTTGGAATGGTGGTTATATTTTCTGCGTGAACTAGTGACATTTGACGATATGCCGAGAGAATTTCAAGGGGATATTATCGAAGACGCTTTTGCCTTAGCGAAATTAGCGAACATGAGTTATGAAGACCGCCATGCGTATGAATTGAGTTTGAAATACTACCGCGATTTCATCAATGTATTAGACACAGCTAAACAGGAAGGGATTGAGATAGGGATGGAGAAGGGTATTGAGATTGGGATTGAGCAAGGTGTTAAGCAAGGTATCGAACAAGGGGTTAAACAAGGAATTGAACAAGGCATCGAACAAGAAAGAATAAAAGTCGCAATAACACTGAAGAAAAGCAACGCCCCTCTTGAGCTTATTATGGTTGCGACGGGATTAACACGCGAAGAAATTGAACGATTAGAGTAAACGCACTATAAAACAATGTGGAGGACTGCCAGTCCTAAATTCAAATCATTTTATGGTACGTTTACTATATTATCATACTGCTAATGTCCCCCTAAATATGCATTTTTGATTTCAGGCTGTTCTAATAATTCTTGCCCTGTCCCTGTCATCGTAATATGACCATTTACCAAGACATAACCACGATGCGCCAGTTTTAACGCATGGTATGCATTCTGTTCAATTAAAAAGACAGTTACATTTTCTTTTTCATTAATTTCCTTAATAACTTCAAAAATCTGCTTCACAATTAATGGCGCGAGTCCTAAGGAAGGTTCATCTAATAACAAAAGTTGTGGACGACTCATCAATGCTCGTGCAATTGCCAGCATTTGCTGTTCCCCACCCGACATCGTTCCCCCACGTTGATGATGACGTTCTTTCAAGCGTGGAAATAACGTAAACATCCGTTCTAAATCGGTTTCAAAATACGGCGATTCTTGTGCGCCTAACTGTAAATTTTCCATGACTGTCATCCGTGGAAAAATGCGCCGCCCCTCAGGTGCGTGAGCAATGCCTAAACGGACAATTTCATGAGTTGGTAAATAAGTAATATCCTGACCTTTAAAAGTAATCGTTCCCGCTGCCGCACGCGGATTACCACAAATAGTCATCAATAATGTAGATTTACCTGCGCCATTTGCGCCGATAAGTGTGACAATTTCCCCTGCATGAATTTCTAAATTAATGCCATGTAACGCATGGATATTACCGTAATAAGTATGAACACCATTCACTGTTAAAACACTCATGCAGGTTGTGCTCCTGTGCTTGCTTCCTCACCTAAATAAGCCGCAATCACCGTCGGATTACGGCGAATTTCTATCGGTATTCCCTCCGCAATTTTGCGTCCATAATCTAAAACAATAATATGGTCAGAAATATCCATGACGACTTGCATATCATGTTCAATCAATAAAATACCAATATCATGTTTTTCCTTAATAAAAACGAGCAACTCACTTAATGCCAAGGATTCAGACGGATTAAGCCCAGCGGCGGGTTCATCCAAACACAGCAAACGAGGACAAGTACACATTGCTCGAGCAATTTCTAACTTTCGTTGTGCACCATAAGGCAAACTGCCTGCGGGTGTATCGGCATATTCCAACAGTTTAATCTGTGTCAACCAGTAACAGGCTAATTCCACTGCCGCTTTTTCTGCTTGACGATAACTACGCAACCCAAATAAGCCTTTAAACGTAAATCCTGAAGCACGCATTAACTGATTATGCTGTGCCACAATTAAATTTTCTAACACAGACATGGCAGGAAATAATCGAATATTTTGAAAAGTCCGCGCAACTTTTGCCCGCTTAGTAATTTCAAATCCGCGTAAGCGTTCTAATAAAAAAACCTGATTTTCATGCGTTAGCGTGAGTCGTCCAATGGTTGGGCTATAAAAACCTGTCAAACAATTAAATAAAGTGGTTTTACCAGCACCATTAGGGCCAATAATTGCGGTAATTTGGCGATTTTTTGCATTAAACGACACATCATCAATGGCAATTAATCCGCTGAAACGCATGGTTAAATGTTCTACAGTGAGTAAAATATCAGTATCCATTGGTATTTAACCCTTTTCTATAGCAGGTATTTCACGACCCTGTAATAAAATGGTTGGGTCACGGTGCGACAATAGTCCACGGGGTCGCCAAACCATGATTAATACCATTCCCCCACCAAATGCAAGCATCCGATATTCCTGTAGTTCACGGAAAAACTCAGTCACCCCAATTAATAGAATTGCTGCAAACACAACGCCCATTTGTCGCCCCATTCCGCCCAAAACCACAATTGCCAGAATCAGCGCGGATTCAATAAAACTGAAACTTTCAGGGCTGATAAAGCCTTGACGTGTTGCGAAAAAAGCACCCGCGAAACCGCCAAACATAGCACCAATACCAAAAGCGGTTAATTTCGTATTTGTGGGATTAATGCCTAAAGAGCGACAAGCAATCTCATCTTCTCGCAAGGCTTCCCATGCTCGCCCGATGGGTAATTTACGAATGCGTAACGTAAAAAGATTAGTTAATAACGCCATGCCAAGAATGACATAGTAAAGAAAGATAATGCGATGAATCGGCGAAAACTCGATATTAAAAAAACTATGAAATGCTTGTATGCCTTCCTCAGGACTACGGGTAAATTCCAATCCAAAAAAACTTGGGCGCGGAATATCAGAAATACCATTAGGTCCCCCCGTAAATTGATACCAATTCAACAGAATAATACGAATAATTTCGCCAAATCCTAACGTGACAATCGCAAGATAATCGCCCCGCAACCGCAACACGGGATAACCCAATAAAACCCCAAATAATCCGCCCAATAATCCCGCTAGTGGCAAACACATCCAAAAACCTAAGCCCCAGTGTGTGGACAGTAACGCAAATGAATAAGCCCCAACCGCGTAAAAACCGACATAGCCTAAATCAAGCAATCCAGCTAAACCAACAACAATATTTAAGCCCCAGCCCAACATGATATAAGTTAATACCAGCGTTGCGATGTCCAACACATAACGGTCTGTAAAACTCAGAAAAGGTAACGCAATCGCAAGTGCAATTAAAACAAGAGCAATCAGTAGATTAGTAAAACGAAAAAGCGAGGGGGAAAGGTGAGGTAGGAAATTAGCAACAGGCAATAAGGGCGCGTGATATTGTCGTCGCCAAAGCCAATAAATCATTAATAAAAAGCGTCCTGTAAACACACTTAAAACTGCGATAACGACCCAATTCCAATGCGTACTTAAACCTAAACCATTGGGCAAATCAACAGGGCGCACGCCTATCATGAGCAAACTCAACCCCAAAGCAATGGCTGCGGCTAACAAAGCATCTTTTAACGCAATAGGCAAAAAAGAACGAATAGTTGCAGTCATTACACTTTCTCCACTTCAGGTTTACCCAATAAGCCTGTTGGGCGAAATATCAACACTAATACTAAAATGCCAAAAGCTGCAACATCCTTATATTCCACAGAAAAATAAGCCGACCAAAAAACCTCAATTAAGCCAATCAACAAACCGCCTAGCATTGCCCCTGGTAAAGACCCAATTCCCCCTAATACCGCTGCCGTAAATGCCTTAATCCCTGCGGAGAAGCCAATAAAAAAATCGATAACGCCATAAAATAATAAAAACATTACCCCTGCAACAGCCGCTAACGCTGCCCCCATCACAAAGGTTAAAGAAATCGTACGGTCAACATTAATTCCTAATAATGCCGCCATCGTTCTATCCTGCTCACAAGCCCGTTGTGCCCGTCCAATAGAAGTTCGATGAATTAATAAAGTAAATCCCGTCATTAAAACTAATGTCGTTACAATGATAATAATCTGCATATAACTTAAAACGACACTGTAACCATCTGTCTCTAACAAAGTAAATCCACCCTCAATCATCGGGGGTAAAGGGCGTACTCGTGCACCTTGAAATAACTGCACATAGTTTTGTAAAAAAATAGACATCCCAATTGCGGAAATTAGCGGTGCGAGACGAAACGACCCCCGCAAAGGACGATAAGCAAGCCGTTCAACCGTCCAGCCATACACCGATGTTAATAGCATCGCCACAAGGAGTGTTAATAACAAAGCCAGCGGTATCCACGTAATCCCCGCCGCACCAAGTACTAACAACGCAATTAAGCCTGTAAACGCCCCTATCATAAAAATATCGCCATGTGCAAAATTAATCATGCCGATAATGCCATAAACCATTGAATAGCCAATAGCAATTAAGCCATAAATTGCGCCCAGTGTGACACCATTGATAAGTTGCTGTAAAAAATACTCCATTGCAAATTTCCTCGATGACTGTGATATATGGGAGGTTTGCCTGATGAGCCAATAATAAATAATTTATTGAATATAAAGTATAATTTTTACTATACTAAAACAAACAAAGCCAAATCTCATAAAAACGCGATAATCGCATGAATACACAACTCATGCAATGTATTATCCACACGCTTGTCTGACAGGCTCGAGACAATAATAAATATAAAATAAATGAGGAGATTAAAATAAAAAACCTAACAGAGGCTTAACCGCTGTTAGGCTTTTTTAAGAGGCATTTGTTGCACTCGTATAGCGCAACTATTTTTCCAAGATTGCTATTTAACCTGAGTTCGGCGAGATTCTTTTAAAAAGACAACAGCTTGTCTGGTGAATTCCGATGAAAAACAAGAGAATAATCTCTGCCAGTCCTTCAACCCTTTTCGCGTGTTCCGACAGACCTGCTAGGTTTTCAAAACCTAGCAGGTCTCTGTTTTATTTTATAAAACTCGCCGAACTCAAGTTATTTAAGCCCTTTTTCGCCGTACTCGCGTTATTTTAAAAAAAATCGTCGAACTGAGGAGGGAGATTATGTGAATTATGGTTCAGACAATTAAGCAATGTTTTAATTCTGTTTGGTCATTTTTCATCTTTTTATAGTGCGTTCGCTATATTCTATAAAAAACTTGATTCATGGTGATTATTTTTCTATAAAACTATCATAGACTGCTGGTTTATGTTGCACTCGCACATATTCCCGACATCAACCATACATATCACTATCATCAAACTTGAATTTGCTGCTCTCGCCTATGAAACCGCAGGAATACCTTTTTGTTTATGGCACGCTCCTCAAAAACATGCAACATGCTATGCATCAACCGATTACCCGTTATGCAGAATTTATTGATACAGCACACTTTCAAGGCAAGCTCTACGAAGTTAATGGCTATCCCTGTGCTATTTATTCCCCGCTGACTTCCGAGCATGTTTTTGGCGAACTTTACTGTTTACATCAAGCTGAAGAGCTTTTCCTACTTTTAGATGATTATGAAGGCTGCAGCCAACGTTTTCCCACTCCTACAGAATACATCCGCCAAAAAATGCCTGTTTTCTCCACGACAGGACAAGGTGTTCTTGCATGGATATATCTCTATAATTGGAAAATTCATGGCTTACAACGCATTTATTCAGGTAACTATCTCCACTTTACCCATCAACAGATTGCGGTTTAATTATAGTAAACGTACCATAAAGTGATTTAAATTTAGGACTGTCGATCCTCCGCATCGTTTTATAGTGCGTTAGCTATATCTATTAACCTGAGTTCGGCGAGTTTTATAAAATAAAACAGAGACCTGCTAGGTTTTCAAAACCTAGCAGGTCTATTGGAACACGCGAAAAGGTTTGACGGACTGGCAGAGATTATTCTCTTGTTTTTCATCAAAATTCACCAGACAAGATTACAACATTGTCTGAATCAGGATTTTCAGAATTAACAGAATTAGCGGAATTTAAAACCCTTAAACCAAAAAGTAAGATGAATCATGCTTTTTAATTCTGCTAATTCTGAAAATTTTGTGAATTCTGATTCAGACAAGCCGTTGTTTCTTTAACAGAAACTCGCCGAACTCAGGTTATTAGCTCGCAGTATTGGGGTTAACGAGTAAAACCTGCTACATTTTTTAGGCTAGCCGTTTTTTACATTGGACTTGTACAAATAACTGTCCATTTAAATCAGGGAGTTTATCTGTTTTTTGTACGGTTTGAAGACTGATATGGTTGGGGGTGTATGTGTTAATGCTGCGTAAGTCCTGCGGTGTTTTTCCAACGGTTTTTAAACTACGTACCACAAAACGACTTTCTAATAACCCATTTTGTAAGCCACATTTACTTTGTAGTTGTGTGGTTGCGTTAAAAAAACCACTGGGTAAGCTGATGACATTGCCACTGATGTCGACAATGGGAGAGGTAATCACGATATTTCCTGAAATTCCTGTTTGTGAACTGGCATCGATTTGTGTTTCTCGGGTGGTAGAGGCAAGCAATTGTTCTGTTTCAAGGGTAATATTACCGCCATTACCATCCATCGCTTGTGCAACAATCTGTCCTTTATCCACAATCACAAATTGTGGTGCGCTGATTGTAATGTTACCGCTGTTTCCTGTGCCACCACGCACACTAGTTGTGATATTTCCCCCATTACGTAAATAAATTTGTTGAGAAATATTCAAATTAATATTACCTCCCGCAGCATTTTGTGTGGAAGCATTAATACTCCCGCCCTCTTCTAAATCCAGCGTTTGAGTAGTTATCACAATTTCTCCTGCATTCCCTGCTGTTTCATCATGACTTTCAGAACTTGCATAAATGCCTGCATGATTCATTTTATCTTCTAAAATTGTCGTTCCGCTGATTTTAATATGTTCTGCTTGGATTTCGATAAAATTACCTGAACCTGAGGTTGTCGTTGAACCACTGATGAGTGCACCGTCGACAATTAAATTTTTTGCAGACAAGTGAATTTCTCCTGCTTGTCCACCATTTGTTCCTTCTATGTTATAGCTAGTTGCTTGAATCGCGGTGGGTAATGCAAATTCATGTTGTAATTCTCCGCCCAGCATTTCTAAGGTATCGGCTACGTTGATAAAAATTGCGCCACCATTGCCTGTGCCTTCCGTGGGGCTGGAAATGGTCGCTCCATTGTGCATGTATAAGTTGTCAGCCGTGATACCAATCTTTCCCGCATTACCTGTTCCTAATGTGGTGGTTGTAATAAAACCACTATTCATATCAATTGTTTTAGCACTGATAAGAATTTCACCTGCTTCCCCGCTATTGCTTAAAGTTTGATTACTGGAAGAGGCAAGAATACCGCTGGTTGTGGTTGGAATGCGGGATAAATCTTCATTTGCTCCTTCTTTATCCATACCGTCTTTTTGCGTTGTGACACTATCGTCAATGGGCGTAACCATGCCAACGTTATCATTGGCTTTGTCTTCTTTAACAACATTAATCAAATTTTTTGGATCACTCAAAGGATTACCAATATTGGCATTACCTAAAATCAATGTATCTTTAATTGTTAATAGAATTGTGCCTCCATTACCACCGCCAAAGGTACTACTGCTAATTTGTCCGCCATCTAGCAGGCGTAAATTGTCCGCTTGAATTGCCACAATTCCTGCATCCCCCCCTGTTTCAGAGCTATCGACAGAGTTGACAAATAAGCCACTGTAAGGATTAGTAATGTCTTGTTCTTCGGTTTGCGCACTGCCGCGAATTTCTACATCATTGGCTTTGATAAAGATTCCCCCTGCATTGCCACTTCCCTCAGAAGAACTATCTAGTTTTCCACCATCATGCAACAAGAGTACAGGGGTTTCTATATAAATAACACCAGCTTGCCCTGCATTCTCTGCCGTGCTTAAGCTATTTGCAGCAATTTGGCTGGTCATTACACCAGTATCGGCTAATAAATCTTTTTCTGTTTTTCCGCCAATATCGACTTGTTCACTGGCAAAAATATAAACATCGCCACCTTTACCAGTACCATTTGTTAAAGTCGCGATTAAACTATTTTCTAGTTTTAATGAGTTGATTTGCATTAAAATATTGCCACTATCATCATTATTAATAATATTGACATCTGTATTTTCTACAGATAAATCAAGTACACCACCGCTCATTAAAACGCTGTCTTTAACGATAAATTGCCCACCATAGATATATAAATCCCCTGCTTTTTGGGTATTAATGTTAATTTCAGAATCTTGTATCGATGCGGAGATTTTCGCACCAGACACAAGCAGATAACTATGGTCAAGTGAGATATTGCCACGTTGAAGACTGGATAAGTTTGCTAAATCTTCTAATTTATCAAAGTTTACTTGTGCCGCACTTGCAAGACTTATTAATGCAATCCGTTTTGAAACTGCCCATAAAAAACTATCATCAATTTGAATATTTCCCCCTATCAAGGAAATATCATTATCGTAAGCAATAAAAAAGGTATCATTTAAACGAATATCGGCGGGTGTTTCGGTTAAAAAACCGTAAGCACTAGGTGGTGCACTGGTTAAAACGCTTTGTTCTGGATAACGGGCATTAAATTCCCCGTCTGTTCCTAGATATAAAGTGTCCGCTGTAGAAGCATGAAAGGAGCTAAACACTTCTACGCTAGAACCTTCACCAAAAATTATTCCTTGGGGATTAATAAAGAATAAGTCCCCGCCAACCAGATTAGAACTAATTGTCCCGTTAATAAAAGAAGGTTTTCCACCCGTTACGCGGCTGATAATATTCGTCACGCTATCAGGTTTTGTTAGGAAGTAAGCCATATCTCCTGACTGTAAATTAAACTCACTGAAGCTATAAAATAAGTTTGTCCCGTACTGTTTCCCCATCTCTTGCTGAATCAGAATTGCACTAACATCACCATGTTCAGGAGTATTAAATATGGAACTGTTTAACCGCGTTGTATCCGTGCCTAAGGTATTATCAAGAATGATATCGGCTTGTAATAATGGGCTAAATAAAAATCCAATTAGCATGAGAATACGGTAATTTTGCATAACAATTGCTCCTTAAACGTACCGTAGATAAGCAAAGATGATTATTGAAAATATTTCATCTATTGTCCCTTGGAAGAAGGGTAAAAAATAGCTTTTCTTCTTAAAAAGAAAATAATCTTAAAAATTAAAGTATAAATGAATATTTCCATCGGTCTTTAGGGAAAAAAAACGAATTTTTATGGGACTTAAACGTACTTATATAAAAACTATACTACTGAAATATATAATTATTATTTTTTAAAAGTTCGGAATAGCACTAGCATTTTTATTAGCCCTATGCCACACTATAATTTAAGTGTTATGTTTTTGTAACACGAAAAAAACAATTATAATGATCGGTTTTTTCATAGACCAAATATCAGGGGATGTCAGGATATGATATTTGACGCAACAACACATCATCACGCCCAAAAAATCTATTCTCATGTAGATAAAAAAGGGCTTGCCGAAAAATTAGAAGCGCAAATTGCGCGTTCTTGGGAAAGATGCTTGCAAAGCTACCGCATCGATCCCGAAGCACCACGTAAACCGCTGATTATTGAACATGCGGAACTAACCGATCATCGTGAACGTATTGATGAATTGTTAGGCGACTTCGCCAAAGAAGAAATGGCTCAGTTATATCAACGCATTCTTGGTTCAGGATATTCTGTTATTCTAACCAATAGCGACGGTATTATTGTCAGTTATGTCGGTGATCCAACACTCACAGAATATTTCAACCGCTCAGGCTTACTACCAGGTGCAATTTGGACAGAAGAAAAAGAAGGTACTAATGGCATTGGTACTTGTCTTTATGAAAAATCCCCTGTTATTGTTTGTCGTGAAGAGCATTTCCGTACCTCACACACAATTCTTACCTGTTCTGCCGCGCCTGTTTTTGATGCTCAAGGCGAATTACTGGCTGTCTTGGATGTATCCTCAACCAGCGCACAAGACTCCCGTGAAAGTCATCGTCATACAGCCGCTTTAGTTAATATTTCTGCCCGTCAAATCGAAAACTTTGGATTTATGCGTCAATGCCAATCCCATTGGGTTTTACGATTTCATCCAAAGCCTTACTATATTGGTCACTTTACCGAAGGACTGCTGGCTGTTGACGAAACAGGACTTATCATTGCAGCTAATCAAAACGCGCTACATCATTTTAATAAGACCCGTGGGGAAATCGTTGGCAAAAATATCAGTGACTTATTAACGACCAATTTAACCCTTTTGACATCTTATACAAACCGTCAACCAAATGGGTTACAGATTGTCTATGACGTGCAACATGGGCATCCGTTCCATACGCAACTCCAATTTCCTCAACGTCGTAGCAGTAGCATACCCAATGCCAATATCCAGCGAATATCCTCAACACAGATGCCATTCTGTATGAGTTTAGAGGCGTTGGCAGGTAAAGACCCCATAATGACATTTAATGTACGTCATGCACAAAAAGTCATGAATAAAAGTATTCCCATTTTATTGCAGGGAGAAACGGGAACGGGAAAAGAAGCACTTGCAAAGGCAATCCATGAGGCTAGCCAACGCAAGCATAAGCCATTTGTCGCACTTAATTGTGCAGCCATTCCTGAAGCTTTAATTGAAAGTGAACTGTTTGGTTACAAACATGGCGCGTTTACAGGAGCGCGGCGTGAAGGGATGCGGGGGAAAATTTTACAATCTCACGGTGGGACTCTGTTTTTAGACGAAATTGGCGATATGCCATTAACATTGCAAACTCGTTTATTACGTGTCTTGGAGGAAAAGGCGGTTGTGCCATTAGGCAGTGAAATGCCCGTTGCTGTTGAACTGACGGTTATCAGTGCAACACATCATCAACTTCCCAAATTGATTGCTGAAGGGAAATTTCGTGAAGATTTATATTATCGTTTAAATGGGATTACCTTAACCCTTCCGCCATTACGTGAGCGAAATGATATTGATACCCTCATTCGTTGTGCATTAGCGGCTGAAAATTTTGATAATGAATCGATTGAAATTGAAGCAGAAGCATTTAATCTACTTGTAGCCTATCAGTGGCCGGGAAATATTCGTCAGTTGCGCAATGTCATTCGAACTGCATTAGCATTACGAACAGGTAATTTAGTCACTCGTCATGAATTACCAACAGATATTACCTACCGAACGGCTGTGACATTACCTGATAGAACATTAGTGCAATTGGATAACGCTAACATAGCCACGACAACGGCGACTATTCCACATATTACTGTGCCACCAGTCATGCACGCACAACCAACAATTACCGATATGCCTGATTTAGATGCAGCAGAAAAAAATGTGATTTTGCAGGCATTAGAACATCACCGTTGGAATATTACCAATACGGCGGTGAGCTTAAAAATGAGTCGCAATACACTGTATCGGAAGATGAAAAAACACGCAATTGCACTGTCAAATGCATAACAGCATCGTTTAAGGACATAAAAAACCCCTTTCCTCATCAAGAAGAAAGGGGTTTTCATGATAACAAGACTACCGTTTGCTACGTAAACGACGAATCGCTTGCAACTGTGCCATCGCTTCGCTTAACTCTGCTTGTGCACGAGAGTAATCAACATCAGATTTCTTGTCAGCCAACAGCTTTTCAGCCCGTTGTTTTGCTTCTAAAGCGGCTGCCTCATCCAAATCTTTTGCCCGTAAAGCAGTATCTGCTAATACCGTGACTAAATGAGGCTGAACTTCCAGCATACCACCTGACACATAGAAGCCTTCTTCTGTGCCATCTTCTTTTTTGATCCGCACTTCACCGGCCCGTAACGGACTCAATAAAGGAGCATGACGAGGGGTAATACCCACATCGCCCATAATGGCGGGGGCAATTACCATTGTAGCCAGCCCTGAATATAAATCGGACTCAGCACTTACTACATTGATATGAATAGTCATTGTCATTTTAAGCTCCCTAGCTATGAGAGGACGGTTACTGACAGCAAACTATCAATAACCGTACACTACTTATAGTTTTTTAGCTTTTTCAACAGCTTCGTCAATAGAACCTACCATGTAGAATGCTTGTTCTGGTAAGTGATCATATTCGCCACTGACGATTGCTTTAAAACCGCTGATGGTATCTTTTAAGGAGACGTATTTACCAGGGCTACCCGTAAAGACTTCAGCCACGAAGAAGGGTTGAGATAAGAAACGTTGAATTTTACGTGCACGGGCAACGGTTAATTTATCTTCTTCAGATAGCTCATCCATCCCTAAAATTGCAATGATGTCTTTCAACTCTTTATAACGTTGTAAAGTCCCTTGCACTGCACGTGCTGTTTCATAATGCTCTTGACCAACAACTAAAGGATCTAACTGACGGCTGGTAGAATCTAAGGGGTCAACCGCAGGATAAATCCCTAATTCAGCAATTTGACGTGATAACACGACGGTTGCGTCTAAGTGCGCGAAGGTTGTTGCAGGTGATGGGTCAGTTAAGTCGTCAGCAGGCACATATACCGCTTGAATAGAGGTAATAGAACCTGTTTTAGTAGAGGTAATCCGCTCTTGTAACGCGCCCATTTCTTCTGCGAGGGTTGGTTGATAACCTACTGCGGAAGGCATACGACCTAATAATGCAGAGACTTCTGTTCCTGCGAGGGTGTAACGATAAATGTTATCGATGAATAACAACACGTCACGCCCTTCATCACGGAAAAATTCCGCCATGGTTAAGCCTGATAAGGCAACCCGTAAGCGGTTTCCTGGGGGTTCATTCATTTGACCATAAACGAGAGAGACTTTATCTAACACGCCGCCTTCGCTCATTTCATGGTAGAAGTCGTTCCCTTCACGAGTCCGCTCACCAACCCCTGCGAACACGGAATAACCGCTATGCTCAATAGCGATGTTACGGATTAATTCCATCATGTTCACAGTTTTACCAACCCCAGCACCGCCGAACAGACCAACTTTACCCCCTTTTGCGAAGGGGCAAACTAAGTCAATCACTTTAATCCCTGTTTCTAATAGTTCGGTACTAGCAGATAAGTCTTCATAACGCGGGGCTTTACGATGAATACCCCAACGTTGTTCTTCCCCAATAGGCCCTTTTTCATCAATGGGAGTCCCTAAGACATCCATAATGCGACCTAAGGTTTTTTGACCAACAGGCACGCTAATTGGTGCACCTGTGTTTTTGACGGTTAATTCACGGCACATCCCGTCGGTTGTACCCATGGCAATAGTCCGAACTACGCCATCGCCTAATTGTTGTTGAACTTCTAATGTTAAATTAGCGTCTTCCACCAATAAGGCATCATAGACTTTGGGAACGGAGTCGCTAGGAAACTCGACATCGATCACCGCGCCAATGATTTGCACTATTTTGCCTGAACTCATTTGTTTAAGTTCCTCTATATATCTTTAAAATTGCGAGTATTCTATACGCAGCTTTCAGTAAGCCATAATGACTTACCATAACTGGCTAAACCGCAGCGGCACCTGCCACAATTTCGGAAATTTCTTGGGTAATGGCGGCTTGACGGGCTTTGTTGTAAACCAGTTGGAGTTCGTTAATTAAGTTACCCGCGTTATCGGACGCGCTCTTCATCGCAACCATCCGTGCTGCTTGTTCACATGCGATGTTTTCTACCACACCTTGATAAACGAGCGATTCGATATAACGCATTAACAGTGCGTCCACAACTTCGGGCGCGCTAGGCTCATATAGATAATCCCAACTATACCGTTCTAACTTATCCCCTTCTCCTGCATGGATTGGCAACAATTGTTGCACTTGAGGGGCTTGAGTCATGGTATTTACAAAACGGTTATAGATGACATAGAGACGATCTATTGTGCCACTGTTATAGGCATCCAACATGACTTTTACTAAGCCAATTAAATCTTCCAGAGAGGGGGTATCCCCTAAATGGGTTGCTTGTGCAACGATATTGCTACCAATCCGTTTAAAAAAGCCACTCCCTTTATTGCCGATAGGACATACATCAATTTCTACGCCTTCAGCTTGCCATTTTTTCAGGGCGGATAAAGTTGCTTTAAATAAATTGGTATTTAAACCACCGCACAATCCTCTATCAGAGGACACAACCACCACACCAATACGCTTCGCAGGACGCTCAACCATAAAAGGATGCTTATAGTCAGGATGTGCTTGCGCTAAGTGCCCAATCACAGAACGAATTTTTTCTGTGTAAGGACGAGATTTACGCATTCTATCCTGTGCTTTACGCATCTTACTGGCAGCAACCATTTCCATTGCGCGGGTAATTTTTTGCGTATTTTTAATACTCTTAATCTTATTGCGTATCTCTTTGCTACCTGCCATAACGAAGACTCTTGGTAAAAGGTAGATGATGTACAGCAAAATAAGGGCGAGATGAAACTATCGCCCCTATTACTGTATTACCACGTATGATTAGCCTTGAAGTCTTGTAAAGCGGCTTTGAAACTCGTGGCAGTGCTGTCGGTGTAATCACCCGTTGCATTAATATCAGCTAATAATTTAGCATGATTATTTTTCATATAGATATGCAAGGATTTTTCAAAATCGACCACTTTCTTCACGGGCACATCATCTAAGTAGCCTTCATTCGCGGCATACAAAGAAATCGCCATTTCCGCAACACTCAAGGGAGAGTATTGTTTTTGCTTCATTAATTCTGTGACACGTTGACCACGTTCAATTTGCTTACGAGTACTGTCATCTAAGTCGGAAGCGAATTGTGCGAAGGCGGCTAACTCACGGAATTGTGCGAGGCTTAAACGAACCCCACCACCTAATTTCTTAATAATCTTGGTTTGTGCAGCACCACCGACGCGGGACACAGACAAACCAGCGTTAATTGCAGGACGAATACCAGAGTTAAATAAATCTGTCTCTAAGTAAATTTGTCCGTCAGTAATAGAAATAACGTTGGTAGGAACGAAGGCAGATACGTCACCAGCTTGGGTTTCAATGATAGGTAAAGCCGTTAAAGAACCTGTTTTGCCTTTCACTTCACCATTGGTGATTTTTTCAACATAATCTGCGTTTAAGCGTGCTGCACGTTCAAGCAAACGAGAGTGCAAGTAGAATACATCACCAGGATAGGCTTCACGTCCTGGAGGACGACGTAATAACAGAGAAACTTGACGATATGCCCAAGCTTGTTTGGTTAAGTCGTCATAAACAATTAGTGCATCTTCACCACGATCGCGGAAGTATTCACCCATTGCACAACCAGCATAAGGGGCAATGAACTGTAATGCAGCGGGATCAGAGGCAGAAGCAGCAACAACGATGGTGTGTTCTAATGCGCCATGCTCTTCTAACTTACGGACAACGTTGGCAATAGAAGAGGCTTTTTGTCCAATTGCGACATAAACGCACTTAATGCCAGTGCCTTTTTGGTTGATGATGGCATCAACCGCAACAGCTGTTTTACCAGTTTGACGGTCACCAATGATTAACTCACGTTGTCCACGTCCAACAGGCACCATCGCGTCAATTGCTTTTAACCCTGTTTGTACAGGTTGGCTAACAGATTGACGGCTAATAACACCAGGGGCAATACGCTCAATCGGAGAGCTTAATGTGGCATTAATAGGCCCTTTACCATCTAAAGGTTGACCTAAAGAGTTGACAACCCGACCTAATAACTCAGGACCAACAGGAACTTCTAACACGCGACCAGTACATTTTACGGTGTCACCTTCGGACAAATGTTCATAAGCCCCTAACACCACTGCACCAACGGAATCACGCTCAAGGTTCAATGCCATCCCGTAAGAACCACCGGGAAACTCTAACATTTCACCATACACAGCATTTGCAAGACCGTGAATACGCACGATCCCGTCGGTAATGCTGACGATAGTACCTTCACTACGACCTTCGGTTGCGAGGTTGTAGCTTTGAATTTTTTGTTTAATCAGATCACTGATTTCAGAGGGATTAAGCTGCATCTTCTGCATGTGTTCTTTCTCGCTTTAACGACGCAATTCAGTGGCTAATTGTTGCAGACGACCCTTAATAGAGGCATCGATAACTTGATCACCCACACGCACTAACCATCCCCCCATTAAGGATTCATCAGTTTTTACGCTGATATTCACTGTTTTGCCTAACCGTTTTTGTAAGGTTGCAGACAGTTCTTGTTCTTGGGGTTCGGTAACGGGGAAAGCGGAGGTTAACTCCACCGTTTCATAACCTTGTTGTTGGGCTTTGAGCATTTCATACTCTTGTGCAATATAAGGCACAATAGACAAGCGGTTGTTGTCGATCAAAACTTTAACTAAGTTTTGAGCTTCACTTCCAATCTTGTCTGCACAAATATCCAACAACAAGTTTGTTAAAACGGACTTTTCGATGCGTGGGTTGGCAATGACCACTGCAATTGCAGAATCCTTAACTATCATAGTCAACAAGCGCAAATCGTCAGACCATTGGGTAAAATCACCTGACGCTTTGGCAAGACCAAGCACTGCTTCCGCGTAAGGACGTGCTAGAGTTGCAAATTCTGCCATAACTCACTGCCTATAGCTGTTTAATCATTTGAGCAATGAATTCGCTGTGATTTGCTGCATTGATTTCACGGGCTAAGACTTTTTCAGCACATGCAATGGACAAACTCACAACTTCTTCACGCAATTGTTCACGAGCACGACTTCTTTCTTGCTCAATTTCAGCCTGTGCGGCTTCAAGTTGACGCAGACCTTCTAAACGTGCCTTTTCCTTAGCCTCTTCAACAAGTAAATCAGCTTGTTTATTCGCATTAGCCACAATATCTGCTGCTTGTTGCTTCGCTTCGCGAAGACGTTCTGCAGCACGTTGTGCAGCTAACTCTAATTCGTGTTTACCGCGTTCTGCGGAAGCCAGACCATCTGCTATTTGCGTATTTCTTTGCTCAAGCATTTGAAGCATGGGATTCCATAAATAACGCATCACGAACCAGACGAGTACGCCAAACGTGATTATCTGTCCAAAGAGGGTCGCTGTAATACTCATAAGGTTAAGCTCCCAACTTTTTAAGTGGTAAGGGGATTAGGGAATTAACCACCAATTGCAGCTTTTAAGGAAGCAGCAAACGGATTTGCGAAGGTGAAGAACATGGCGATACCTAAACCGATCATGGGGAATGCTTCCATCAAACCACCACTGAATAACATTTGACCGATTAATTGTGCTCTCATTTCGGGTTGGCGAGCGATACCTTCTAAGTATTTAGAACAAATAATTGCCCAACCGAATGCAGAAGCGAACACACCTGCAGCCAGAATAAAACCGACGACTAACACTGTGTTGGCATAAACAGAACCAATTTGAGCGATGATGTCAGCATTCATGTGAAATATCTCCTTAAAATAGTGAATGTTAAAGAAAAAATAGTTAAAAACTTAAGGGGTTACCATTTGTAAGTCATAACTGAATGTCTTACAAATGGATAAGACAACGGTACATCTCTATTGCTTAATGATCATCCAATGTTTGATGAGCAATACTTAAGTAAACGATAGTCAGCAACATGAAAATAAAGGCTTGTAGTGTGATAACAACGATGTGGAATATTGCCCATAAACCACCAGGTACCCATTGAATCCAGAAAGGTAACAGTGCGATTAATACGAAAATTAATTCGCCCGCAAACATGTTACCAAAGAGACGTAAGCCCATACTGACTGGTTTAGCCAATTCTTCAATGCAGGTCATTAAGATGTTAAACGGCATGAGGATAACTTTAACAACGGGATTATGAGCACTGAAGGGATGGAACAGAAACATTTTAGCGAAACCGATTGGCCCTTTTACCTTGAAATTAAAATACATAATTAAGGCAAAGATACTGAAGGACATCGCAAACGTGATGGATAAATCTGTTGTAGGTACGATTTTCATGTAGGGGATGCCTACAAAGGATGCAATCAAGGGCACTAAATCGACGGGGATTAAGTCCAATGTATTCATCATGAATATCCAGCAGAATATTGTGAATGCTAAAGGACCAATAAGAGGATTATAACTACTAAAGGATTCTTTGACTTGTGTATTAACAAACTCGACAACAACTTCTAAAAAGGATTGTAATTTAGAAGGTTTATCTAAACTTAAGCTATCTCCAACTTTTTTACCAACCAATCCTAACAGGAGAGCCATTGCAATAGCCCAGAATAAGCTATCGATATTAACTGTCCAAAATCCATCACCAACACTCAAGTTAGTTAAGTGGTGGGTAATATATTCAACGGGACTGCTAGGTCCACCATGACTTTCTGTACTCACACTGAATACTCCCTAAAAATTAAATTATTAAGAAATCGGTTTTGAGCGAACAAGATGTCCAAGGGCATAACCTGATTGTGCAACAGCAAACGTAATGAGCATAGGAATAGGTGGAAGATGTAACCATCCCATTCCCAAACCAAAAAAAATAACTGTTGCAACAAAGCGTTGAATTGCACCAACATAAAATGCGGCAATTTCTTTTCCAGGGGCTACTTTAGCAAGTTCTAGTGCTGTTTGTAGCCGACGCTGAGTTATCCATACATTGAACAATACGATAAAGCCACCATAAAGGGCAGCTTGCGCTTCTGCTTGTCCGAAGCCAAAATAAAAAACAAGTGTCATGCCTGCAATGAGCAGGGATTGAATACGCAAAATTTTCCGCACACCCGTATCGCTTAACGGTGGGTGTTCAGGGGACACTTGTTGATTCATTCAAATCTAATTCTGTTAGCAATATGGAGAGATTTTATGTTGACATAAAATCATTGATTGCCCCGATTTTTTTATTGATTTAGTTTTTAGGCATGTGTAAGGCAAGGCAGTATGATAAAGGGACATCTAAACAGGGTCAACTATGTTTTTATAGTTTTCTGGTTGTTTGATTTTTTAGCATAAAATCCAGAGATTATCGTTTGACCAAGTCTTTTTTATCCAAAATTATCAGTTATATTTTTTTCTACGCTTCTTTAATACTATTCCTACTAATAATCTCAGAATTTCGCATTAAGATGGCGTAGTTGCCTGCTCAAAAATCAGCTCAGTATTATAAGTAGATTTAATCCAATTGGAAATAGTTTAAATCATGTTTGTTATTTATCTTTTGTCTTTCACATGAATAAAGTTTTTTATGTACAGACTATCTTTGACATCATGGTCTGTAATGCAAGTAATACGGCTTCAGGTTGTTCACTCAACATAAAATGCCCACAATTATCTACTAACACAATTTGTGCTTGTGGAATGTACTTAGCGAGTGTTTGAGCTGCTTTAGGAGAGGTCATACTATCTTGTTTACCAACAATTAGCAGTGTTGGACAAGTAACACGTTGCGCTTGTTCCAGCCCCGTATGATAGTGGTGACAAGCAAGGAAATCTGTATGTAATACATGAGGACGTGCTCTTTCTAATAGACGCACAGTGCTACCAATAGACCACATTCCCGATATCGCATTACCCCCTAATTGTGAGCGACGACAATGTCCAAAGAGATTAATTAAGTCATAGGCATCATGTTGATTTTTCTCAGCCGCCTGTAATAGCGTATCACTAACAGGCATAGGGATAGCAGTCCCTAATAATGCTAGCGCGTCAACACGATTGGGATATCGTCCTGCAAGGTCTAGCGCAATCAGAGAGCCCATACTATGCCCAATAAAGGTTGCTTTTTTCAGTCCTAATTCATCTAAACAAGTTATTAACCAATCTGCTTGTGCTTCAATACAGGTTAACGCTTGTCCTTCAGACCGTCCATGTGCAGGTAAATCTATTGCTAACGCATTATAGCCATGACGAGTGAAATAACGACGGGGTAATGTCCAAATACTATGATCCATCGCGGCACCATGGATAAAAATAATGGTGTGGGCATGGGGATTAATGCTTGATTGTATTGCAATAAATGTAGGCTGACCATTAATAATACATTCCATCACCTATTTCCTAAGTTTTTTGTGAAACGTATAAAGCGCGTTGTAAATCTTCTAGTAAATCATCAATATCTTCTAATCCAACAGAGAGACGGATTAAGCCTTCAGAAATACCCGACCGTTGTAATGCCTGCGCGTCCATTCGATGATGAGTTGTACTTGCTGGATGAATAACCAATGATTTTGCATCACCAACATTCGCAAGATGGGAAAATATTTGTAATGATTCAATAAAGCGTTGTCCTGCAACTCTTCCCCCTTTTAATTCAAAACTAAAGACTGCACCACAACCTTTAGGCAGCAGTTTTTTGGCAAGTTTGTAATCAGGATGATGTGACAACTCAGGATAATTGACAGTGGTTACTGCTGAGGATTGACATAAAAATTCAATTAACTTTCGTGTATTACTAATATGACGCTCCATCCGTAAAGACAGCGTTTCTATGCCTTGTAAAATATAAAAAGCACTGGTTGGACTCAAACACGCGCCAAAATCATGCAAGCCTTCTTTTCGTGCACGCTGAATAAACGCGCTCGTCGTAAATTCTTCTGTAAAAATTAAATCGTGAAATCCTGCATAAGGTTCAGAGAGTGTTGGGAACTTATCAGTAGCATCCCAGTTAAAAATACCACCATCTACTAAAACTCCACCAATCACAACCCCATGCCCACTTAAGAATTTTGTAGCAGAATGTGTAATTAAATCAGCCCCCCATTCTAATGGCTTGCATAAATAAGGGGTTGTAAAGGTTGCATCAATGAGTAGTGGAAGACCCGCTTGATGTGCAATATCCGCAATAACGGGTAAGTCTAACACCGCTAAATCAGGATTTCCTAAAACCTCGCCAAAGATTAAACGTGTATTAGGCTGAATTGCTTGACGAAAAGCATCAGGATCACGCGGATTAACAAACGTTGTTTGAATGCCAAATCTAGGTAGGGTATAGCTCAATAAATTATGAGAACCACCATAAAGAGATTGTGAAGCAACAATATGACTGCCAGCTCCCATCAAGGTACAAATCGCCAGATGCAATGCAGCTTGTCCGCTGGCTGTTGCTAAACCGCCCACCCCGCCCTCTAAGGCAGCCATGCGTTCTTCTAAAACCGCATTTGTGGGGTTAGATATACGCGAGTAAACATGTCCTGCCCGTTCAATATTGAATAAACCTGCTGCATGGTCTGTATCTTTAAAAACATAGGAAGCTGTTTGATAAATAGGGGTTGCTCGTGCGCCTGTACTTGGGTCTGGCACTTGTCCTGCGTGTAAACTCAACGTATCAAAACGGAGATAATGCGGTAGTGGCATAGTGAAATTGCTCAAGGTTTATACAAATACAGATTTTAATAATCAAATAACTATGATAATTGAATAGATTTAGCCGTCTTACGTGGGTTAAAGGCTTCACGTAACCCATCACCAATGAATGTTAGTAAAATCAACATACCCACTAAAATAATAAAGGTAAACAGCGATAGCCACCACGCCTCTATATTACTTTTTCCTTGCGCTAATAAACTGCCTAAACTGGGCTGATCGGGGGGGAGTCCTAGCCCTAAAAAATCTAAACTGGTTAACGCTAAAATTGCTTTGCTGATAAAAAAGGGAATATAAGTGAAAACAGGTGTTAATGCATTGGGTAATAAATGCCGCCAGATTATTTTGAAATGACTAACACCCAATGCTTGGGCTGCGTGAATATAAGTGAAGTTACGCCCTTTTAGAAATTCTGCACGCACATAGTCAGCTAAACTCATCCAGCTAAATAAGGATAACAAGAGGATAAGTAATAAAACGCTAGGGTAAAACAGGGAGGAAAAAATAATTAATACATAAAGTTCTGGAATACTTGCCCAGACTTCAATCAGACGTTGTGAGTATAAATCAACATTTCCCCCAAAATATCCCTGAATCGCCCCTGCAATCACCCCCACCACAACCGCAATAAAAGTTAAAGTGAGTCCAAATAGAACGGATAAACGAAAGCCATAAATGAGTTGTGCCAAAACATCGCGTCCTCGATCATCTGTGCCTAAAAGATGTAAATCAGACGGTGGCGCAGGATTAGGCATTGCATTAGTGTAATCTAATGTTTTAAATGAATAAGGATTTAATGGTGTGATTAGCCAATTTCCTGCATGTGTGAGTTGCTCACGAATAAATGTATCTGTGTAATCAGCCTCTGTCGCAAAGAATCCACCAAATGTCGTTTCTGGATAGGTTTGTAGAATCGGGAAATAATACGCGCCATTATAAAAGACGATTAACGGTTTTTCGTTACTAAAAAACTCAGCAAACAAGCTGATTGAAAACAATAAACTAAATATCCACAAACTATAATAACCACGTTTGTGTGTTTTAAAGCGTTGCCAAAAATATTGAAATGGAGAAAGCGGCGGAGCGACACTCATCGGTTAATAGACTCATATTGAATGCGAGGGTCTATAAGTACATAACTAATATCTGTCAATAATTTTGCTAACAAACTTAATAAGGTAAAAATATATAAAGTGCCTAATACAACAGGGTAATCACGTTGTTTAATAGAATCATAGGCTAATAAGCCTAAACCATCCAAAGAAAAAATTGTTTCAATCAATAAACTACCAGAAAAAAAAGCCGTTACAAAGGCGACAGGGAAACTTGTCACGATGGGAATAATCGCATTTCTAAGGACATGCTTATATAAAATAGTTTTAGGTTTTAATCCTTTAGCTAATGCAGTAATGACATACTGTTGCTGTATTTCTGCTAAAAAACTGTTTTTTGTTAATAATGTTGTTAATGCTAAGTTGGTGACTAATAATGCTGTAATAGGTAATACTAAATGCCAAAAATAATCTAGTACTTTGGCAACAGGTGATAAAGTCTCCCACTGATCAGAAACAAGACCATGTAAGGGAAAAACATCAAAAAAACTGCCACCGCCTAATAACACTAATAAAAAAACACCTAAGACAAAACTGGGTGTTGCATAACCAATTAATAAAATAGTGCTGCTCGCAACGTCAAAGGGAGAGCCATCATATAAGGCTTTACGAATACCTAACGGTATAGAGATGAGATAGGTTAGTAAAAACGTCCACAAGCCAATACTCATAGAAACAGGTAATTTACTAAAAATAAGGCTCATCACAGATTGATGATGAAAATAACTGTCTCCTAAATCGAAAAAAATATATTGTTGAATCATTAAGAAAAAACGTTCTGGTGCGGGCTTATCAAATCCATATAATTTATTTAATCCAGCCAGTTGCTGCTCATCCAATCCTGTCGCACCGCGATATAACCCTTCTACACCTGTGCTTGCTTCTCCCTGCCGATTTTGTCCTTTTAATTCATTAATCATTTTTTCAACAGGACCACCAGGAACAAATTGTGTAATCACAAAAGCAACAAGCATGACCCCAAATAATGTTGGAATCATCAATAATAACCGTTTGAAAATATAACGAATTAACATGCTACTTTTCACTGGTGGTTTAGGTAAATGTATTCATTTTACCAAAGTATGTTTATTTAGCGAGGAGTATAACTCGTTCCCTTTAATCAAACGTGGCTTTAAATTAATAACAATAATAATGAGATAGTCAGCTTAAACAACTAATCTATCTTTTACTTTACAATAAATTCACTATGCCAATAAATTTGAAGTTTGTTGTGTAACAAATAGTTATTATGCTAGTGTTTAAGATAGTTTGAGTCATAACAAAAATTTTTCATGTATCCATTAAAAAGTATTTTTTCTTTTCATAAGAAAAACTTATAATGCTTACCTTTCCACATCACTTAGGAGGTGAAAATGTCCGCGAATCCTTATGAATTAGGGTTAGATAAAAATAATGCTAACTATGTTCCTTTGTCTCCGCTCACTTTCTTAGAGCGTGCAGCATATGTACACCCTAACCATATAGCCGTGGTACATGGTAATACTCGCTACACGTGGGCAGAAACGTATGCCCGTTGTCGTCGTCTTGCGTCTGCACTACATAAACGTGGAATAAAAGAAGGCGACACTGTTGCGGTAATGGCACCTAACGTGCCCGCAATTTTTGAGGCAAGTTTCGGTGTCCCCATGATTGGGGCAGTTTTAAATACACTGAATACCCGTTTAGACCCTGAAATGATTGCCTTCATGTTGCAACATGGTGAAGCAAAAATATTAATCACTGATAAAGAGTTCTCCCCTATTATCAGTCGTGCACTCCACTTTTTAGAAAAACCACCTATCATCATTGATATTGATGATGAAATGGCAAAATCAGGGAGTTTGTTAGGTGAAAAGGATTATGAATCCCTGCTAACAGAAGGCGACCCCAATTTTCAATGGCAATTACCTAAAGATGAATGGCAAGCCATTACCTTAAACTATACCTCAGGAACAACAGGCAATCCTAAAGGTGTGGTTTATCACCATCGTGGGGCTTATCTAAACTCCGTTAGCAACATCATTTCGTGGGAATTACCCAAACACGCTGTTTACTTATGGACATTACCCATGTTCCATTGCAATGGCTGGTGCTTTCCTTGGACAATGGCAGCAGTTGCAGGGACTAATGTCTGCTTGCGTCGCATTGAAGCAGACTTAATTTATGATTTAGTGGCTAATGAACAAGTAACCCACTATTGTGGTGCGCCGATTGTTCACAATATGTTACTCAATGCCCCGCGTGCCGTACGTGAGAAAAAACATCATTTAGTGAAGGGTATGATTGCTGCCGCCGCGCCTCCCGCCGCTGTGTTAGAAGGGATGGAAAAAAATGGCTTTAAAATCACACATGTTTATGGTCTCACAGAAACCTATGGTCCTTCTGTTGTGTGTGAATGGCATAACGAATGGGATAGCTTACCCATTGAAGACCGTGCCCGCTTAAATGCACGCCAAGGGGTTCGTTCTCACGTTTTAGAAGGATTAATGGTTGCTGACCCAACAACATTAGAGCCTGTTCCCTCTGATGGTAAAACCCTCGGTGAAATCTTCATGCGGGGCAATAACGTGATGATGGGCTATCTAAAGAACCCTAAAGCAACGGATGAAGCCTTTTCTGGTGGATGGTTTCATAGTGGCGACTTAGGCGTTATGCACCCCGATGGCTACATTGAAATTAAAGACCGCTCCAAAGACATCATTATTTCAGGTGGTGAAAACATCTCTACCATTGAGGTAGAAGATGTACTCTATCGTCACCCAGCCATTTTAGAAGCCGCTGTTGTTGCAAAACCTGATGAAAAATGGGGCGAGACACCCTGCGCATTTATCACCTTACGTGAAGATGCTGGCACAGTCACAGCCCAAGAAATCATTGAATTTTGTCGTTCACAAATGGCACACTACAAAATTCCCAGACATGTCGTTTTTGGACAATTACCTAAAACTTCAACAGGTAAAATTCAAAAATTTATATTACGAGATAAAGCGAAAGTAGTTTAATCACGAGGTCATTTCGATGACCGATTAAACCAGCAAGGACTGACAACCTTAACATGTTGCTCAGTCCTTTTTGCTTAATGTACTTCATCAATTACAATATACAACAACCTGTTGATACAAATTTTTACCAACAAAGGAGCAGAATACAAATGAATGCTGTGCTAGAGATAGAACAACAACCCTACTTACTTCGTGAAGACACACAACAAGGGATTACTACACTAACCCTTAATCGTCCCAAGCAATACAATGCTTTATCACAAGCCATGCTCAGTGCCTTACAACAAGCACTCGATGCGATTGCACAAGATAAACACGTTAAAGTCGTTATTATTGCGGCTGAAGGAAAAGCATTTTGCGCAGGACACGACTTAAAAGAAATTCGTAGCCAACATGAAGAAGCTTTTTGTCACTCATTATTCCAACAATGTGGCAAAGTCATGTTAAGCATTAACCAATTACCACAACCTGTTATTGCACAAGTACAAGGCATTGCAACTGCGGCGGGTTGCCAATTAGTCGCCGCTTGCGATTTAGCGGTGAGCGTTGATACGGCAAAATTTGCAACGTCTGGCATCAATGTTGGCTTATTTTGTAGTACCCCTGCCGTCCCTTTAAGCCGCAACTTACCACGCAAACAAGCGATGGAACTCTTATTGACGGGTGAATTTATTGACGCACAAACAGCACTACACTACGGTCTTATCAATCGTGTTGTCACAGCAGAACAATTAAATAGCAATGTTCAAGCACTGGCTGAATCGATTGTTGCAAAATCTACGACTGCCATTCGTATGGGAAAACAAATGTTTTATAAACAATTAGAAATGCCATTAACAGACGCATACCATTATGCTGCTGAAGTCATGGTCTGCAATATCATGGATGAAGATGCAAAAGAAGGGATTGACGCATTTACACAAAAACGGACACCCGTTTGGAAATCTTAACGAATCCACGCCAATGCGAAAAACAATAAATCGGTGACAATTATCTATAACGCCTTGCCAATATAGAAATATTGCAAGGCTTTTTTCATCTCTAACCAACCAAATAACAACCCGTACCTACGGCAATTAATAAATTTTCATCGTTATGCAACTCCATCCGTGTCACTGCGACTTTACGCCCACTCCGTAAAATAGTTGCCGTTGCAATAAAATAGTCACCACGACCAGGACGTAAATAATCGATACGCATATCAATCGTACCTGTTTTATCAATCCCCTGCATTCTCTCTGATTCGGTCAAATGTTCACGGCGTTGTTGAAACGAATTAGCAATAGCAATCATGCCACCAGCAACATCCAACACAGACGCGATAACGCCACCATGTAAAATTCTATGCACAAAATTACCAATCAACTCTTCACGCATATCAAAGCGAATTTTTACTTCATTTAAATGTAAAGAAACAATTTGAATGCCTAATAGTTTATTAAAAGGCATTTTCTCCTCAAATGTTGGTAACATTTTATTTAATAATGCATCTAACTCTTCGTCCGTTTCTTGCATATGCTAATTCCTATTCATGAAACATAATTCATCTTATGATGTATTGTTTAGGGTGTAGAATTTTGTTGCAAAGCAATAAATATTCAAGTTATCGACTAACAACTTAAAGATAATAATTTGTTATTTATGAAAAATAATTTATTAATGAAGCCTTATATACTCGCAACGATTTTATCGAGTTATTTAGCCCTTTTGCTATTCTTAACAGATGCTAAGAATACAACAAATAACTTATTTGTTTTCAGTCTTTTTTTAGTCTTTAGCTTGATATTAACGAGCATAATTACTTTTTTTCAGCAAAAAGAAAAAAATTATATTTTATCGTTGAAAACACAATTAAATATCTTACAAGTTGCTGTTAATAATGTTCCATTGGTAATTTGGCAAATTAATCAACAAGGAATCATCCAATTTTCAGCGGGACAATTGGACACATTTCACACAACAGCTAATCCGTTACAAGGCACTTCTATTTTTAAGGCTTATGAAGCCCTGCCAACTTTTTTACAAGATATTCAAAGCGCAATTGCAAGACGATTGCAGTATAAACAATTAAATTTAGAACAATCTAAACAAAATTATGATATTTACTATATTCCACTGAATGATAATGAATTACTGATTATTGCCTGTGATATCACGCCATCCTTACACAAAGCACAACGTTATCTACAACATATTAAATATCAAGATATTTTATTACAACATGTCACTGACGGTTTTTGCGTTGCTAATGAACACAATATCATTTCCCATATCAACCTAACATTATGTCAACTCACAGGTTACAGCAAAGAAGAGCTACAAGGACAATCTGTCTCCCGCATCATTCGCCAAGGCGGAAATAGTGATTTGCCTTATATACAATGGACAGGAGAGTTAATTCATAAACAAGGACATAGTGTTCATGCTTTTATTAACCGCTTTATTGTACGTCAACAGGAAGATGACCCACAAAAATCATTAATTTGTTACTTCGCGCAGGATTTAACACGTTATAAACAATTAGAAAGCGAGTTATATCAAATCAGAGAGATGCTAGAAACTTCACAACGCGCAAAGAGCACATTCATTAATATTATTAATCAAGGAATTAGAACGCCATTAAACAATATTATCGGCACAACCGAGTTATTACTAAAATCGCCCATAGAACCACGCCAACAACGCTACTCTGTAGAAACAATTAGAGAATCTAGCGAAAATCTATTGCACTTTTTTAATGACATATTAGTGTTTTCTCGTATTGAAACAGGACAGCTCAGTCAAGAACTCTCTACTATAGACATTCATGCAGTAATCGAAGATTTATTAGGACAATCCGCTTTAGCAATTCAACGAAAAGATTTAATTTTCGGCTGCCAATTTAGTTTTGCGGCGACACATTTATTCTCAGGCGATATCGACCAATTACGACAAATTGTAAGTAATTTATTAGGCTATGCCATCAAATCAACACAGCAAGGTAGTATCCTTTTAAAGGTTGATTTATTAGAAGAAACTGAAAAAAATGTTAAATTGCACATTACCTTAAATAGTCATGGATTGATTAACAGTTTTGTTTTAGAAGATTTATTAAGCACTACGCCAAACATGGATGCGACAACACACTATAACACTGATAACTTAAGTATTATGGTTGCCCGCCATTTAATTGATGTGATGGGAGGGACATTTAGTTTTTATCAACAAACAGAAGATCAAAGTACCCTATGGTTTGATGTTGTTCTACAAAAAACCCAAATTGTAAATACAACCTTAGGTAGCGCAGAACAACGGGCAAAATTACATAATAAACATGTACTACTTGTTGAATTAAATCCGCTATACCGTCAATTGATTAATGAACAATTGCAGTTATGGCACATACAAGTGGATTATGCGACAACCGTTACAGAATGTTTAGATAAATTATTAGACGCGGTTGCATTACGTCAGACATATGACGTTGTACTCATTGATAGTCGTTTACCCTATTTGGATGGAATGCAGTTATCACAAATTATTCATGCTAATCCACAGGTTAGTAATATACCACTCATTATTTTAATGCCTGAGGGGCAAGATTATCACACTGCTGCTGTGCTTAATGAGTACGTGTTGCATAGACCCGTTATGCCGTCGAAGTTGTTGCAACATCTATTTTCGTCTATTTTCAACAAGGTAGATATCATGAATATAGGTGCTGTTTCTCCCGTTGTTCGTGAAAAGTGTATTTTATTAGCCGAGGATAATTTAATTAATCAAGAGGTTATGAAAGACATGTTATTGCAACTAAACTGCCAAGTGACAGTTGTCAATAACGGCGAGGAGGCATTACAGGCATTAACACAGCATCGTTACGATTTGATTTTTATGGATTGTCAAATGCCAAAAATGGATGGGTATCAAGCGACAGAACAAATACGACGACAAGAAAAACAACATAAAAATAATATGATACATGTGCCAATTATTGCAGTTACTGCTAATGCTATTAATGGCGCACGTGAACGTTGCTTTATGGCAGGGATGGATGATTATTTAAGTAAACCAATTAATTCTCATGACTTAGAGCGTATGTTAATGCGATATTGCGGATTTACTTATGTACTAACCCAAGAAACCTCCGTTTTAGCAATTAATAAATTATTGGATCATCATGAGCATGAATTTATCGAAGATGAGACAATTTCTAGCTCGTCACATTTAGTCTCAATTAATACACAAGAGGATGTTTTATCTGCAAATATTATAGAAACAATGCGTATTGACATGCAAAAGCGAGGGATTAATTGGTTAATAGATTTATTTTTAACGGAATTTCCACGTTATCAAGCTGCAGTGTATGAAGCCATTGTCATGTTGGATAAAGATTTATTTTATCAAGCGGTGCATAAACTCAAAGGTGGAGCGGCAAGCGTTGGTTCAGTAAGCCTCGTTAATTTTTGTAAACGCTTGGAAACATTAAGCAAACAAAACAACTTAAATGAGGCTGCCGAATTAGTTGAAAAATACTTAGCAATGGAATGCAGTATTTTAGAAACTGCGTTATTAGAGGAAAAAAAGAAAGGAAAATAATATAAGTCATCAAGTGCTTATACTTTTACAAATTTGTTGAATCACCTACCAATTTATCAGCAACTTCTATTCGATTCCGTCCTTTAGACTTTGCTTGATAGAGCGCGTTATCCGCCTGCGAAATAATCACAGAATAATCAGGATGTCCTTCATGTAAAGCAATGCCAATGCTAATCGTAATATTAAAAGGCATTGATTTATTGAGATAAAAAGTATGTTGCTCTACCAAAGCTCTTAATTTTTCAGCAATCCGTTGTGCAACGTCTAAAGACACATCATTGAGCAAGACTAAAAACTCTTCGCCACCATAACGAAATACAAAATCTCCCGCCCGTACATGTGTCACAAATAACTCACCAACTTGAGACAAAATTGTGTCGCCATTATCGTGTCCCCATGTATCATTAATCTTTTTAAAAAAATCAATATCAACAAGCAGAACACAAAAGGGCGTTCCTTGTGTCGCGCTGATTCTAATCGCCCGTTGCATGATGGTAGGGATATAGCGTCGATTAAATAAATGCGTCAGTGGGTCTCGTCCACTTTCCATTTCTAAAGCGTGATTAATAAAAGATGATAAAAACCAAGATGCATGGGTAACTGCATCATTTAATTGATTAATAACAACCCCTAACTCTGCCATGAGGCTACGATCACGCAAATCAATCGATGTTTTTACTAATGCATTAATTTGTAGAAGCTGAGATTTTAAATGCTCTATCTCATACTGATGATCGATAAATAATAATTCCGCTTTATACGTCACCCATAAGCCAAAATCAGAACTAAAAATACTGGGTAATTGTTGAAAACTAGGGGCTGGCGTTTGGTACAAACTGGTTAAAATACGTCTTAACCAATCGAATAATAAGGAGCGTAAACGCTCACATTCCATTGCTAAACCTTGATTAATCGTATTCATCCGCAAGGCTTGCGCACTACGTTCATTCACAATGATGTCATTAAAATAACTTTCATTAATGAGGAATGAAGAATAATCCAGTAATTCTTCAACTAGACTGAGCGCGTTTGCCATTTCATTGCGTTCTAAACAAGAGGCGATAATAAACTGACGACATTCCCGCTTTAAAACTCGTATGCCATGATGTACTAAATAGATTGGAATATTGATACGTGCATGAATATTACCAACTTCTCTTTGTCGTTTAATATGTTGTTGTACTTCTTCCTCGTTAGAGGGAGTAAAAAGCTGTTTTACCCATTCAGCTAACGATGTACGCAAGCGTGTATCAACCAGCATATGATTTAAAAAAGGTTGTGCGCCAGAAATTGCCAACATTTCTGAATAAAAAACGCTTGCAATCTGTTCAGCCTGAGGCGTGACAATGGCAGCAACCTGCTCTAATAACGGTTGCGAATTTTGATAGATTTCTAATAATCTTTTTTGCTCAATATCTTTCACAGCAGTTTTATTATCATGATTAGGAATAACAGCAGGCATAATGGGTGACTTGTCAGCGTATTGGGTGAAAGACTAAAGTGTTCAGATAAAAAAACCACTGAGCAAGTTATTACAGTCGCATAGAAAATGCTCATTTTAATCTATTACATCATCATATCGCGTGTTGCCGTAAATGAATGTTATAGAACATATCTTAACTACAGAGACTTTGAATTAATGACGAAAAAAAAGATAAATATTCTTTATTGCTAAAAAATAAGACTAGCATAGACGAGAATAAAACAATGCCAAAAACAAACGCATAAAACATATATTGCCCCATAAAATCATATTCTTTCGTATTGATTTCTTTTTTTAGAATCGCCTCAAATTCTTTTTCAAAAGATGTCAACTCGTAGTAACTTAAACGGTTTTGATCATTTGAAGTTTTTAAGCCTTTCGTGAGCGCGTCTTTAGCAGCAGTCCTCAACACATTTTTTTTATTATTAACAATTAGATTAAGTTGCTTTTTAACTTTCGCTTGCAAAACGAGAAAGCCAATAGCAAAAGTGATTAACGTGATAAACAATATAAAAATAGCCAAAGGGACAAGCTCCAGATGAGTTGGTTGGTATCTATATGTAATAACACAGGCTAATAAAATTAATACGATATAGAAATCATCTTTTTTCTTTTTTAAGTATTCTTTAACTTTAACAAGTTGCATTTTATAAAAGTATGATTTTTAGCGATATCAAAGTTGCTTAGAAAACAAATGGACAATATGTAATCACTGACATATTGCCCACTCATAGTACTCTGGCTAATGCCATATCAAGCATTATGCCGTTTTTTGTTTTGCAATAGCTTGTTCTAACATTGGCTTTAATTCACCTTTTTGATACAACTCAAGGGTAATATCACAACCGCCAATGAGTTCTCCATCAACATAAATTTGGGGGAATGTTGGCCAATTTGCAAAACGGGGGAGATTTTGAAAAATTTCTGGATCTGCCAAGACATTCACATAGGCAAAATCAACACCACAGGCGTGTAATGCCTGTGCAGCACGGCTAGAAAAGCCACATTGTGGCAATTCAGGAGTCCCTTTCATATAAATAACAACAGGATTACTCTCAACTTGTTGTTTAATACGCTCTAAAACGTCCATACAGCAGTCTCCAACATTATGAAATAAAATCAAAAAACCTAAGGGCAAAATTGATTTTTTGTTTTGCGCACTATTGTCTTTTATTGCCTGCATTATTAATTGTGGCAATATAAAGCTAAATCAATAAAACGGTTTATTTTACCTAGAACTTTGATAAATTAACTAGGATATTTCATCCGAATGCTTTGGCTAATAACTCATGACTACAAAACACTATTGTCAATATGTCCATCAATTTGATGTACATAAGCAAAAAAATGAACTCAGTACCCAGCGCGTCACTTTACTCACTATTTTTATGATGGTTATCGAAGTCGCGGCAGGTCTTTTCTATGGCTCTATGGCATTACTGGCTGATGGTTTGCACATGGGCACTCACGCGCTTGCAATTGGTATTACTATCTTTGCTTATCGTTATGCCCGATTTCATCAAAATGATCCTAAATATAGTTTTGGAACAGGAAAAGTAGGGGTTTTAGGGGGATTTACTAGCGCATTAATTCTTGCTGTTGTCGCATTAATGATCGGCTTTGAATCCATGCACCGCCTATTTTTTCCACAAGAAATTCAGTTTAATGAAGCCATCTTTGTTGCTGTGATTGGGTTAATTGTTAATTTAATCAGTGCGGTTTGGTTACATGAAGGACATGATCATGACGAGCCTGATCACGATGATGACCACAATCATCATGCCACACACCACCATGATCATAATTTACGAGCGGCTTATTTTCATGTGCTTGCAGACGCATTAACCTCTGTTTTAGCCATTATTGCCCTGTTACTGGGTAAATTTTTCGGATGGATTTGGGTTGATGCGTTAATGGGCATTGTCGGAATGCTTGTTATTTTAAAATGGTCTTATGGCTTATTACGAGATACTAGCGATATTTTACTAGATAGTGGGATAAAAACTGATATTCTATCGGATGTTATCTCTACCATTGAAGCAGAAAAACATCATCGTGTACAGGATTTGCATGTATGGCGTATCAATGCCAATCAATCCGCAATCATCATTTCTATTATCGCTGAAAACCCCCATAATCCGTCATATTACAAACAGTTATTAGCACACAGAAGTGAGTTTGCGCATGTCACAGTAGAAATCAACATGGCGTAATAGATTTTTACAACAATGTTATTGCATCATGCATAATGATATTTTTAGCTTAACGGGTTTCTAAGTTCTTTGCTACTGATGCGACTGTTTAGCAACAACAATAACATTGTTTTGTATCTTTGATCGAGAGTAAAAAAATGTCTTCTATCGTACAGGCTAAAGCAGAAGTCCAAAAGCTCATTAGGCGTTATAACCAACTGAAGAATGAGGCTCAAGAGGCTGATTCAGCTGAAGCGTCTTCTCGAAAATCCGCTGAAGCGGAAAGATTAGCTTTACAAATTCGTTCATTACAAAGTGCTATCGTAAAATTACAGGCTGTTGCAGATGACACTTCTGAGACCTTCAAACGTGCAGAAGCGGAAAAAATAGAATTTGAAGCGCGTATTGCCTATCTTGAGCAAAGCCAAGAAAAAACGCGCGATCAAATTGATCAATTGTCTCAGGCTAAAATGGAGATGATCCGCTTAAAAAGTGAGGTTGATAGAATTGCTTCAGAACGTCAACATAAGGATGATAATTTACAGAAGCAGTTGACCGAATTGTTGAAAAAAACAGAGGCAGAGCAATTTCGTTTAAAGCAGGAAATTGAAATTATTCGCCATCAAGCGCAGAAAGATACGGAGTTATTGCGTTCGCAACGTGATACAGCACGGGCGCAAATAGAAGAACAACAACGTTTAGAAAAAGAAAAGTTGACTTCTTTACAAATTACGCTGAATGCAAAATATTTACGGATGAAATCTATGATGGCAATAGGCGTTAGTTTAGGGGTTACGGGCGGAATTTTATTGATGCTTATCATTATATTAGTCACGCCATTACTTGACCATTTAATTAAAAACGTGAAAGGCTGGTAAAACATTCTCTTGTTTGGTAGGACAAGGGAGTTATTTTATTATTCTCATTTTTTATGCGTTTTTAAGCAAAAAAAATTTTTTATTCCATTCAGATAGGCTTTTAACTATATTCCCTCTATCTACATATAATCGTTATAGCAGTTTGTAGATACAAAAAATGTTAGTATCTAGCGATATACTAATATTCTTTAACTTGGAGGGTTTTTCATGTTACTTAATCGCCGTCAGTTCATGCAAATCATGGCCGTTGCCAGTGCGGCAGGGCTACTTCCTCAAAAGATTTTTGCTCGACAAGCTAGTGATTTATACGATGTTCCTAACTTTGGGCAAGTTCGTTTATTACATATCACTGATACGCACGCACAATTATTGCCTTTATATTATCGTGAACCGCATATTAATTTAGGGTTTGATAGTATGCAGGGGCAAGTCCCCCATTTAGTTGGAAAAGCCTTGTTAAAACAAGCGGGCATTGCAGAAAATACACCTGAAGCACATGCTTTTACCTATCTTAATTTCAGTGATGCTGCTCAACAATATGGCAAGGTTGGCGGGTTTGCGCATTTAGCCTCGTTAGTCAAACAACTGCGTGATGGTTATGGTCGAGAAAAAACCTTGTTATTAGATGGTGGTGATACGTGGCAAGGCTCAGGCACTGCTTACTGGACACGCGGGCAAGATATGGTGGGGGCTTGTAACTTGTTGGGCGTGGATGTCATGACAGGACACTGGGAGTTTACCTATTTAGCGGAAGAGGTTTTAAAAAATCTACAAGCCTTTAAAGGGGAATTCGTTGCGCAAAATATTACTGTGCGGGAAGAAGCCTATTTATTTGAAGGTAAACCTGTTTATGATGAACAAACAGGACATGCTTTTAAACCTTATACCATTAAAACGTTAAATGGTATTCGTGTTGCGATTGTTGGGCAAGCTTTCCCTTACACACCGATTGCGAACCCTGCCCGTTTTATTCCCGATTGGACATTTGGCATTCAAGACAAAGCCATGCAAAGCCTTGTTAATGAGATTCGGGCAAAAGAAAAGCCTGAGCTCGTTGTTGTCATTTCACATAATGGCATGGATGTCGATTTAAAAATGGCAACGCAAGTAACAGGTATCGATGTCATTCTGGGGGGGCATACACATGATGGCGTGCCTAAACCTGTAGAAGTTAAAAATACGCAGGGAACAACCTTAGTTTGTAATGCGGGTTCTAATGGTAAATTTTTAGGTGTACTTGATTTTGCAATCAGTGATGGAAAAGTGAAGGGCTATCAATATCGCTTATTACCTGTCTTTGCGAATTTATTACCTGCTGATAAAGACATGCAAGCCTATATTGACCAAGCACGCGCGCCTTACTTGGATAAATTAACTGAAAAATTAGCGACAACAGACACATTACTTTACCGACGCGGTAATTTTAATGGAACATTTGACCAATTAATTTGTAATGCATTGCGCCAACAACATGACGCACAGATAGCACTTTCCCCCGGATTCCGTTGGGGAACGAGTATTTTATCTGGGCAAGCCATCACCATGGAAAATGTCTTAGATCAAACCTGCATTACCTATCCTGAAACTTATCGCCGTGAAATGACTGGCTCAGAAATTAAATTAATCCTAGAAGATGTCTGCGATAACTTATTTAATCCAGACCCTTATCGCCAACAGGGGGGGGATATGGTACGAGTGGGTGGGCTAAACTATGTCTGCGACCCTACAGCAGGCATGAACCAACGGATTAGCAATTTAACCTTAGATGATGGTACGGCTTTAGACATGGAAAAACGCTACCCTGTTGCGGGTTGGGCAACGGTTGGTAGTCAAGCAGAAGGGAAACCCATTTGGGACATTGTTGCAGAGTATTTACGGGCAGAAAAAGTGGTTAAAATTGAGAAAGTTAATATGCCTAAACTGCAACATGTAGAAAATAATTTAGGCTTTGATGAATAAATAATCGAATGTTAAGTATTTTGTTATTAAATCGTCATGTTAGCACAGTAATATAAAATAACGATAATTAATCAATCGTTTAAGGTGTTTATTATGCAATTTACTGTTGATGACAATTTAATCTACGCTGTGATAGAAAAAACGGGACTTGCTGGAGAATCAGCCATTGATATTGCGTTAAGACTGTTGATGGATACTTGTGAAGGAGAAACAACAGATGCAGAAATGGTGCGAAGATTAAAACACAAAAAGCTGTTGAAAGAACATATCATACTTTTAAAACAGCTAGATAACGCCACATTTTCTCGTTGTTTTCTTTCCTAAAGAAGATAACACAGGTATTTTACTTAACTCTGGTTTTGCGAGATTTAAAAACTAAAACAGAGACCTACTAGGTTTTCAAAACCTAGTAGGTCTGTCGGAACACACGAAAAGGGTTGACCAGACAAGCTGTTGTCTTTTTAACAGAAACTCGCAGAATTCAAGGTTGTTAGAAATTTTAAAATCCTTTCATGATAAAAAATCCACATTCCTTGATAATTCAGAAATGTGGATTTATTTTTCTATCACCCTAATTTAAAAGGGTTTAATGTGTTACTACCGCTGTTTCTGCATGTACGGGTGCATGAGGATGCCAGCCAACGACTAAATTTAACGCAACAAAGCCAATGATATAAGCAAGTATGACATACCAACCATAACGTAACCAATTCACCACAGATTTAGCTTCAGGGTACATATTAGACAATGCCACCCCCGCAGAAGAACCAAACCACATCATAGAACCACCAAATCCAACAGCAAAGGCTAAAAAGCCCCAATCATATCCACTTTGTTTAATGGCTAATGCTGTTAAAGGGATATTATCAAACACCGCAGAAACAGCCCCTAAACCAAAGGTACTCAATGGGGATGCAGCGGGTAAGGTTTCCACAGGCATCATAGAAGCACATAAAACTAAAGATAATAAGAAAACTGTCCCCATCAATGTTTCAGGTAAAATTTCCCAGTCAGGACGACGTAAGGGAACAGAAACGAAAATAGCAACCCAAACTGCAACACCAATAAAAGGAAAACTTTCCGCAATTCCAGAAAACTGCATATTAACGATAACGTTCGTTAAAATAGCAGAAACTAGAATCAATGCCACAATGCCAATACGAGTCCAATCTAAATGAATCTTTTGATGTTGATGTTTTAAGATAGGGGAATAATTCTGTTGTTGAATTGCCGCAGGAATACCAAAAATAAATAAGGTCAATCCAGCACCGACATAGGCTTCTAAAACGTCCACAGGGCTAATACCAGAAATCCAAATCATAGTTGTTGTTGTATCGCCAACAACACTACCCGCCCCACCTGCATTAGAAGCGGCAACAATCGCAGCTAAATAACCAACATGGACTTTAGCGCGGAATAAAGTATGCGCCATTGCCCCCCCAATCATGGCGGCAGCAATATTGTCGAGGAAGCTAGAAAGCACGAAAATGATGATAAGTAGTAAAAAACCACCTTTCCAATCATGCGGTAAAAAACGTGGTAAAACAGCAGGAATACGGGTTTTTTCAAAATGACGTGATAATAATGCAAATCCCATTAATAAACAGAATAAATTTACTAAAGTAACCCATTCATGCCCAATATGACTCATAAAGCCTGTAACACCCTCACCATGCTTAAAACCTGTGAAGGTGATTTTATACAGCGCAATCGTGACCAATCCTGTTAAACCAACTGCCAGCGTGTGATGATGAAATAACGCAACACCCAATAAAGTTAAACCGAATAAAATAAAATCAATGGGAATGCCCATCACATTCGGTAATGATTCTGCCGCAAACGCTGAATGACTGATCAATAAACTGAATAGTGTTATGACACTCACAATTCCTATTTTCTTCATTAAAAGCTCCAAAGTAACAAAGCTCTTTTTGTTGTTATAAAGCACACAAAATGGCAGGCTTTGTAGAAATTACCACAAAAAAAAATGAGTATTAATTATTCAGGTCGTACCCAATTTGCCCAACACTAAAAAAACATCTATCCGCTATTATATTGTAATAAATAGATATTTTTATTAATTATCTCCCTCTTACCTATTACTAACAACGAAGAGAGGAAAATGAACATTAAAATAAGTGTAATTAACTGCAATACGACCTGCTCTTTTTGTCGTTAAACGTTATTTTTCACGCTAACAGCGCAGGCTAAAGCAACGCTTATGCCTAGTAAATGCAATAGTGTCACTTAAAAAGACCCTGTTTTAACGCTTTCTATGTAAAATTTAAATTTTTTATAGATAATTCAATCTTTCAACCTCTATACCACACTGTTGCAATACTGTGACGATTGTAATTTTTTAACGGCAAGTCATCGTGTCCGAATATAAAAATGACATTGATTGTTTAAATTTATAATTAATTGACTATATTAATTAAATACAAAAATTTGCTAAACGATGAAGGGATAGATACTATCAACACAAAGCGTATCTATTTATTTCATTCACTCACGATGATTAACTCATGCGCGGCAGTAAAATACTCGTTATTACTTATCATTTCGCCCCTCAACTCCATGCGAGTGTCTTTCGTCAATTACAGTTTTTACGCCATTTTCGTGATCATGGCTTAAATGCAGTGATTCTAACGAATGCTGTTTCTGCGACAGCCCAAAATAAAACGCCTCACCCCCCAGAACGTTACGCTGAATTTCCTGTTTTTCGGGTTGATGCAACCTCATCAACAAAATGGAAACTACCCAACCGCTTTAAAAACTTCCTGTCACTACGGGGATTTTCACGAGAGGCGCAAGCTTTTGGCGATGTCGATATTAACTGGTTACAGATGGCATATCATAAAGCGATTGAGTTAATAGCAGAATATCATTGTGATACCATCTATATTGTTGCTCCCCCTTTCAGCATATTATTATTAGGCTATCGGCTAAAGCGTCGAACACATTGCAAATTAATTATTGATTTACAAAAGTTGTTACCAACACAAGAAAATCCTGTTTTAGCAACACAACGTGATTTGATAGAACAACGAATTTGGCAGAGTTGTGACGCGCTTGTTGTGACTTCATGGAGTACATGGACTCACTACAGCCAAAAAATGGAAAAAGAGAAGGTTTTTTTAGTTTTTAACAGCTATGACACTATTTTTAATTTTAAAACAGATTCTTATCTTACAAATAAAGTCTTTACCATTTTTTATATGGGTACTTGGGATAAACAACGCTCTCCTGATAAATTATTGAATGTGTTACAACGTTGTCCTTTCCCTTGGCGTTTGCTATCGATTGGGAGCACTAACCATATTTTGAATGAGCAGGCGTTAAAATATCATGTCCATGAACATGTTGTTTGTGTGCCGAGTTTATCTAAAGAGGAATTGTTACCTTATTTACAACAGGCTGACCTTTTATTTCTCACACGTGAATTACCCCCGCCGCCGCATCTTGATCCGCACATTGCAACCAAGGTTTTTAACTATCTTGCAACAGGAAAACCCATTGTGGCGCAAATTCCACTTGGGGATACTTATGATTTTTTACAAAAATATGCATTGCAGGTAGATTTAATCCCACCACATGATTCAGAACAACTTTATGAAAGTCTCAGCCATTATTATCAGCAGTGGCAGGCGGGTCATTTATCGCCACAAACTAATTTAGAGTTTTTACAGCAATTCGATAGTAAAACGACAACTCGTCGCTTGTCTGCTGTCTTTCAAATGGTTAAGCAACAGGGACAAGTGGAATGAAATCTGATGATACTGTAGGCAAAATTTATGTATAAAACACATTTTCAAGCATTGCTTGTATTAATCGGCTGTTTCTGGGGAATACAAGGATTTGCCATTAGTTCAGTTAGGCTAAAAATTGATAATATTCAATCATCTAATTGGAAGGCAGAGCAGGCAATACTGACAGTTTTACTAACTACAGAGAAAAAATTAGTAATTAATGCTCAATTGCAACAATTTCAATCTAGTACACTTAAGCAACCTGTAAAAGAATTATCCATTGTTTGTCCACAATTATTATATTCAATACAACAAATTACTTGTACAAAAACCAGTTTAACCATTCCTCATTTTTTAGAGACACCAACTAATTTATCTATTGCTTATTTACCTAATCCGTTAAAAGTAGATATTGCTATCACGCAAGCAATTGGGACAGGATCTATGGCAGGGCAGTTGTTGTATCAAAAAGAGAATTGGCAGGGAAATATAAATATCAAAATACTGAATTTAGAAGATTTATCTAAACGACTACAACAGTGGATTGAGTTGCCACTTGGTTTAAGTTTTATGGGGGTTGCCAATTTAACGGCGCAAATTGCAGGAATTGGTACACAAATACAAAACGCAACATTAAAAACTACTTTAAATGCCTTTGGTCTTACAAATGCGACAGGTTCAACCGCAGGAGAAAAATTAAATTTAGAGTGGACAGTAACGGCAAAACCCAGTCAGGCGAAACAGCAAAATGAATCGGGGCTAGAAATAGCGACGACATTAAAGGCAAAAACAGGTGAGTTATATATTCAACCCTTATATTTAAGTTTTCAGAAAGAACCCTTAAGTATTGAGGGCGATATGCTATGGTTTCCATCACGACTTATTTTAAAGCAAGTACAGTATAAGCATGAAAATATTGGTACTGTGATTGCCACAGGCGATATTAATTTAAAAGAAACAATTCATATTAATGCGCTTTCTGCCCGTTTGCCCACAGTGGCATTGATGCCTATTTATTCTGCATATATTCAACCCAGCTTTGAAGGGAGTTCTTTATCTCAATTAGAAGTTGATGGTTATTTGTCCCTTAATTTATTAATTAGCAAAGATAAATTTAAAATTATTGGCGGATTAAATAACGTTAGTATTGATGATACGAATAAGAAATTCGGCATTAGCCATCTATTGGGTACATTTGAATGGGATAGTCAACAAGCAGATAAACCAACCAATGTAAAATGGGATAGTGCTTATGTTTTATCGCATATTCAGTTAGGCGCAGCACAGCTTTATGCCAATTTAGGCAATGAAAAAATTCAATTATTAGCACCGTTAAACTTACCCATTTTAGATGGGGCTTTTCGTATAGATAACTTTAATCTAGTGGGCGGATTTGGCGAAAAAATGAATTGGGAGTTAAAAGGGAAATTACAGCCCATTTCTATGCAAGCACTAACAACCGCTTTACAACTGACGACGCTTAATGGTTATTTAGGCGGGGAAATTCCCTCTATTCGTTATCAGAATGGAATTATTACTATTGGCGGAGCGTTACAATTTAATATTTTTGATGGAAAAATTATTGCACAGCGATTGACGTTAGAATCTTTATTCGGTGCTGCACCTGTATTAAAAGCGGATATCGTTGTTGATAAAATTGATTTAAAAACCTTGACTGATATTACAAAGTTTGGGTCCATTCAAGGCTTGCTTTCAGGCTATGTGCGTAATTTATACCTTGTCAATTGGCAACCTGTTACATTTGATGCTTATCTGGGCACACCTGATGGGCAAACCATGACGAGAAAAATTAGCCAAAAAGCAGTTAATAATCTTTCTAATTTAGGCGGTGGCGGGGCTATTGATGCGCTCTCACGTGGCGTTTTAAGTATGTTTGAAAATTTTTCTTATGAAAAGCTGGGCTTAGGTTGCCGTTTACAAAATGGGATTTGTACGATGTGGGGGGCAGAAACCGCGAGTAATGGTTATTACATTGTAAAAGGTGGTGGTTTACCAAGAATCGATGTACTGGGTTATAACGAACGGGTTAATTGGGTCGTCCTTCTATCAAGGCTGGCGGCAATTACTCAAGCAAGCAATCCTGTAATTAAATAGATTTTGCGATTTCAAGTCAGATAACTGCTTTATAAATAGTAGGATATAAAAATAAAAATTTTGTTGCTATTCCATGCTATTCAAATTAGAATGCTCGGCTTACAGTTTTTAGCTGTAAGTCTTTTTTATTTTCTCCTTGCTTTGTTAATTTCAACAAAGCTGCATAATCCGTAGGGAGTCTGAATGAAGCATTACGAAGTTGTTTTTTTAGTGCATCCAGACCAAAGTGAACAAGTGCCCGCCATGATCGAGCGTTACCGCGCGATGATTGAAGGCAAAAGTGGCTTAATTCACCGTCTGGAAGATTGGGGTCGTCGTCAATTAGCGTACCCTATTAATAAAATACACAAAGCACATTACGTCCTCATGAATATTGAATGCGGACTAGATGTATTAGGCGAATTAAAAAGCGCGTTCCGCTTTAATGATGCCGTTATTCGTGACCTCATCATCACTCGTAAAGCTGCTGTAACAGAACCATCTCCGCTGTTTAAAGCGAAAGATGAACGTGAACAGCCCTTAAAATCCGATGATGATTACGACGCTGATGATTTAGATATGGATGAGGATTACGATGACGATGTTTCAGAAGACCAAATCTCCTAGAAGAAATGCAAGTTCTTCACGGTTTTTCCGTCGGAAGAAATATTGCCGCTTCACCGCTGAAAAAGTTGTGGAAATTGATTACAAAGACCTCAACACTTTAAAGGGTTATATCACGGAAACGGGAAAAATTGTTCCTAGCCGTATTACTGGGACTAAAGCCCGTTATCAACGTCAATTAGCGCGTGCCATTAAATTAGCCCGTTACATAGCGTTATTACCCTATACTGATACGCACGAGTAAGGTGAAGCACGATGGAAATCATTTTACTGGAGAAAGTCCCTAATTTAGGTGGCTTAGGCACAATGGTTAAGGTAAAAGCTGGTTATGCACGGAATTTTTTAATTCCTCATGGCAAAGCCGTTTTAGCGACCAAAGAAAATGTTGCCAACTTTGAAGCACGTCGTGCTGAATTAGAGAAAACGCAACAAGATAAATTAGCCAGTGCACAAGAACGCGCCGCACAACTCCAAGAAATGACTGTTGTTATTTCTGGTAAAGTAGGTGTAGAAGGCAAATTATTCGGTTCTGTCAGTGCTGGGGATATTGCTCAAGCATTAACCAGTGCTGGTATTGCAGTTGACCGTCACGAAATTCGCTTACAAGAAGGACCTATCCGTTTTGTTGGCGAACATGAAGTTGCTGTCCATTTACATCCTGATGTTAACGTCTCATTAACAGTACAAGTTGTTTCTGAAAACTAATTGTGACTGATGACTAACATCTTAAAAGAGGGAAGCTTGCTTCCCTTTTTTATCCTATAATATCGACAAGTTTTTTATTATAAACAGAGTATTTTCTTAAAGTTAGGATAGATACTCCCCAACCTTTAGGTTTCTGATTACCTTGTTTGTTTATGCAGGAACCACCTCTTTATTCCGATCAAGAATTAGTTTCTTCCTCACGAGGAGCTACTTCATTCCATAAAGTACCGCCCCATTCTATTGAGGCTGAGCAATCCGTATTGGGTAGTTTGCTCTTCAACAATAGTGCGTGGTACACCATTGCTGACCGTTTGTCAGAATATGATTTCTACCGTCCCGATCATCGCTTAATCTTTAAAGCCATTAAAATGCTTGCAGAAATGGGACAGCCCTGTGATGTTATTACCTTATCTGAATGGTTAATTAAGCAAAACAAACTAGAAAATGTAGGTGGAATTGCATATTTGGGGATGCTTGCTGATAGTACACCAAGTGCAGCAAATATTACCGCTTATGCCGATATTGTGCGGGAAAAATCAATTTTACGTGAATTAATTCATGTCGGTTCACGAATTATGGATAGTGCTTTTCAATATGAAGGGCATAAACCAACAGAATTATTAGAAAATGCAGAAAAATTAGTATTTGAAATTGCGGAAAAAGGAGCGCGTAGTGGTGGTGGATTTCGTGAGATTAAAGAGATATTAACTAAAACCTTAGATCAAATAGATATTCTTTATCAATCAGGTAATTCGATAACAGGCGTACCAACAGGTTTTAAAGATTTTGATGAACAAACCAGTGGCTTGCAACGTTCTGATTTAATTATTGTTGCTGGTCGCCCCTCAATGGGGAAAACCAGTTTTGCCATGAATATTGCGGAATATGTTGCGATTCAAGCAAAACATCCTGTTGCCGTTTTTAGTATGGAAATGCCCTGCGAACAGTTGGCAATGCGTTTAATTTCGTCCTTAGCACGAATTAATCAACAAAATGTGCGCACAGGAAAATTAGAAGATCATGATTGGACTAATATAACCTCTGCAATCAGTTTATTATCAGAATCTCCCCTATTTATCGATGATACCCCCGCTTTAAATCCAACCGAATTACGGGCACGGGCGCGGCGTTTAGCCAGTGAACACGGACAGTTAGGATTAATTGTGATTGATTATCTGCAATTAATGCAAGTTCCTGATAGTCGTGAAAATCGTGCAACTGAAGTGTCTGAAATTTCTCGTGGTTTAAAAGCCCTTGCAAAAGAGTTACATGTTCCTGTCATTGCGCTTTCTCAATTAAATCGGAGTTTAGAACAACGACCAAATAAACGTCCCGTGATGTCCGATTTACGCGAATCAGGTTCTATTGAACAAGATGCAGATTTAATTATTTTTATTTATCGAGATGAAGTCTATAACCAAGATAGCGAAGATAAAGGAACAGCAGAAATTATTGTTGCGAAACAACGTAATGGTCCTATAGGAACTGTACGCTTAACTTTTTTAGGTCATTTAACCCGCTTCGAAAACTTTTCCCCTATGGATTATTACCACGGAGAACATTGAGTATGACACGCCCAACGCAAGCCATTATTTATTTATCCGCTTTGCGTGCCAATGTGCAAAGGATTCGGGAGTTAGCACCCAAACAAAAAATTATTGCCGTTATTAAAGCGGATGCTTATGGACATGGGGCTGTCAGGGTTGCTACAGCATTAACAGGTTTAGTAGAAATGTTTGCTGTTTGCTCATTAGAGGAAGCCTTAATTTTGCGTCAAGCAGGCATAGATGCACCTATTTTATTATTAGAAGGTTTCTTTAGTGCAGATGAACTGACCACAATTGCTACACAAAAGATTGAAATTGCTGTACATACGCAGGGACAAGTAGATAGCTTATTAGCGGCGAAACTACCGATTAAAGTATGGCTAAAAGTGGATACAGGTATGCATCGTTTAGGTTTTTTACCTGACGAGGTCGAGTTGGCATGGAAACGGCTTAATCAATGTGATGTTTTGTTAAAGCCTATTTCTTTAATGAGTCACTTTAGTAGTGCGGATGAGCGCGATAGTAAAATTAATATGGAGCAAATCCGTATTTTTGATGAACTAAGAAAAAAAATTCAGGTTGAGAGTTCATTAGCAAATTCAGCTGGCGTTTTGGCATGGTCAGCAGCCCACTATCAATGGGTAAGACCTGGAATTATGCTGTATGGTGTTTCTCCCTTTTCAAATACAGTCGCAAAAGATGAGGGGTTACAGTCTGTTATGCAGTTTCAGTCTGCACTGATTAGCGTAAAACAATATCGTAAAGGTGAACCCATTGGTTATGGTGCGACATGGCGTTGTCCACAAGCAATGCCTGTAGGCGTTGTTGCAGCAGGTTATGCGGATGGTTATCCACGACATGCGCCTTCTGGCACACCCATTTTAGTCAATGGTCGTCGTGTGCCTCTCATTGGTCGTGTGTCTATGGATATGTTAGCCGTTGATTTACGCTCACAACCCAATGCAAAAATTGGTGATACTGTTGTTTTGTGGGGGAGAAACTTACCTGTTGAAGAAATTGCAATCTTATCGGGTACTATTGCCTACGAATTACTGTGTCATATAAGCCCACGAGTTCCACGAATTGAACGAACATAGTGGCTTAAGAATGGGTTGAGAAATTTTATACCCACGCATTAAAAAATATCAATGCTTTGAATTTAAAGGGACTATTGCAAAAGGGTGGGTAATTGCTATATTCTACGCACTAGAAAAACAAGTGTTGTGTTTATACCGATTAGGTCGTGTTTTTTAGCAACAATGGCGTGGTTTGTCTTGACTTTTTAGTAAAAACACACTATATTTTTATTCAAATGTTGCACCGCACAAAATACTGTGCTAGTATATCCAGCAAGTGAAGAATTAAACAGAATACAATGCCAAGCAAGTTACACGAAGTGGTGACTCGTTGGCGGTAGTAAAAGACTCCTCCATCCTCCTTTGGTGGTTTGGCGTGGCTCTCAGTCACGCCCCTTTTTAAGATTTTATAGTAATGCTGTTGTTCTTATAATAAATATAATAAAAAAAGAAAGAGACAGTTAAAAACCGACTCCTCCATCCTCCTTTGGTGGTTTGGCGTGGCTCTCAGTCACGCCCTTTTTTATTTTAACACTAACTAACCGCTAACAAATCCCCTTAAATAACAGAACCATTAGCAAGTTAGATTAGTATTGAAGGGCACTGCACTCAACTTCCACAGCTTATTTAGTATGTAATAGGCATCCAGCCTAACATCCTTACCGTCCCTGAATCTCCTCAATCAGTGGTTTGGCGAAACACCCAGCAGACCTCTTTTTTTGTGCTGGTTTTTCATAACACTTTATCCTAGATAAGATTTAGTGAATTAAATTTCCTAATGCTGTTTTTTATTGTTTAGGAAATATATCGCCTGATAGGTAATGCACTATCATCAAACTACTTGTTTTTATATAAAAAAAGCCCGCGGTGAAATACTTAACCTAGTTATGATGTAGGTAGTATTCCCTAAGACCGCGAGCAGTATAACATTAACCAAGTAAATCTGCGATAGCTGAACGCTCTTCTTCTAATTCATTTTGCGTTTTAATCATACGATCACGACTGAACTCGTCAATTTCTAATCCTTGAACAATGCTGTATTCGCCATTTGCAGTGGTAATAGGGAAGGAATAGATTAAACCTTCAGGAATTCCATAGCTTCCATCACTAGGAACAGCCATGCTAACCCATTCGCCGTTGCTACCTAATGCCCAATCACGAATATGGTCAACTGCCGCATTCGCAGCAGAAGCCGCACTGGATTTACCACGTGCTTTAATAATAGCGGCACCGCGTTGTTGTACAGTGGGAATGAAATCGTTCACAATCCAGTTTTGATCCACTAAAGATTTAGCGGCTTTACCAGCAACGGTCGTGTTGGTGATATCTGGATATTGCGTAGATGAGTGGTTGCCCCAAATGACCATTTTCTTGATGTCGGTCACTTTTGTGCCTGTTTTAGCCGATAACTGGCTCAACGCACGGTTATGATCAAGACGAGTCATTGCGGTGAAGTTTTTGGGATTTAAATCAGGCGCGGAGCGCATAGCAATGTAAGCATTAGTATTGGCAGGGTTACCAACGACGAGGACTTTTACATTGCGATTAGCATAATCGTTTAATGCTTTACCTTGTGTGGTAAAGATTTTGCCGTTGTCACGTAAGAGATCGTTTCTTTCCATGCCAGGTCCGCGCGGTTTTGCGCCGACTAATAAGGCGTATTCAATATCGGTAAACGCTGTTTTCACATCATCGGTTGTCACAATGTCATGCAACAAGGGGAATGCGCAATCATCTAATTCCATTGCAACCCCTTTTAAGGCTTCCATTGCAACAGGCATTTCTAACAGTTGCAGAATGATGGGTTGATCAGGTCCTAACAATTGACCAGAAGCAATTGAGAACACTAATGAATAAGAAATTTGACCTGCGCCACCAGTCACTGCGACACGGACGGGTTTTTTCATGGCGAACTTCCTTTAATGTTGATGTTGAATGGATGAAAAATCGAGCGAATGTATAAAGCAGACTTGAATTCTTTTTGTTTGCACTTCAAAGATATCAGCTACATTATGCCACGGCCAGCGGATGAATACTTTAAGTCAAGATGATCTATCAAGGCGATATGATACTCTTAAAAATGGTTTCTCTGCTAGAGAATGTATAATGATCATTCACAGTTTATGATAAAATATCGTTATAGTTGCATACAAGCCTTTCGGTCAGCCACTTGCTTAGAGGGAGCATTTGAGAGAAATGTCCACACCCAACCCCCAAACTCTATTATTTAACGCAGCCTTTGTTGATGAATTATATGAAAATTATCTCGCCGATCCGACTCAAGTGAGTGGAGAATGGCGTGCTTATTTTGAAAAATTACAACAAGAAGAAAAGCTCAGTAAACCAGAAGTTCCACACGCACCTATTCAAGCTCGTTATTATGACTATAAACCGAGTCGTAGTTCTGGGGCAGGTTGTGATCAAGAATCTTTATTTGGTTTTGCCCACAAACAAGCGGCTGTTTTGCGCTTAATCAATGCCTATCGTTTTCGTGGGCATCAATTAGCGGATATAGACCCCTTGAAGCTCAATGCTATTGAGCCGTTAGAGGATTTAACCCCTGCGTTTTATGGGTTAACCGACGCTGATATGAACACCGTATTTGATACAGGTTCATTGTATGGTAAAAATCGCGCAACCTTAAAAGAAATTATTGCGTTATTACAAAAAACTTATTGTCGTTCTATCGGTGCTGAATACATGCACATCACCGATACGAAACAAAAACGTTGGTTACAAGAACGCTTAGAAGGTACTTTGGCAACTCCTTCTTATGTCAGCGAAGAGAAAAAACGCATTTTAGATAAACTCACTGCTGCACAAGGCATTGAGGACTACATGCACACCCAATATGTGGGACAAAAACGTTTCTCCTTAGAAGGCGGGGAAAGTTTAATTCCTATGTTAGACGAGTTAATTCAACATGCTGGCGCAAATGGCATGAAAGAAATTGTGCTCGGAATGGCGCACCGTGGACGTTTAAACGTTTTAATCAACATCATGGGGAAACGTCCTAAAGACTTATTTTCTGAGTTTGAAGGAAAAATTAAGGAAAACCATCAAGGCTCTGGTGATGTCAAATATCATCAAGGTTTCTCCTCTGAAGTCATGACCCCTGGTGGCTATGTTCACTTAGCCCTAGCTTTCAATCCTTCACATTTAGAAATTATTAACCCTGTGGTTGAAGGCTCTGTGCGTGCCCGTCAAGAACGTCGTGGCGATAAAGAACGCAATCAAGTATTACCCATTTTAATTCATGGGGATGCCGCTTTTGCAGGTCAAGGCGTTGTCATGGAAACGCTAAACCTTGCCGAAACCAGAGGTTATGGCACGGGTGGCACAGTACACATCGTTATTAACAACCAAATTGGTTTTACCACTAGCGACCCCTTTGAAGCTCGTTCTACCATGTATTGCACCGATGTTGCCAAAATGGTGCAAACCCCCATTTTCCACGTTAATGGGGATGACCCAGAAGCAGTCGTCTTTGTCACCCGCCTAGCCTTAGATTTTCGCTTAGTGTTCAAGAAAGATGTCGTTATCGACATGGTTTGCTATCGTCGTCATGGTCATAATGAAGCGGATGAACCCGCCGCAACACAACCCGTGATGTACCAAAAAATTAGCAAACACACCAAAGTACAAAGCCTGTACGCACAACAATTGATTAAAGAAGGCTTAATCGGTGTAGAAGAAGGCGAAATGTTGTTACAACAATATCGTGCTGACTTAAAGACTAAAGAAGTCGTTTCCCGCCCTGTTAGTTTAGATTTCCAATTCTCTGTCAACTGGAAACCCTATTTAGGAACAAAATGGGATGAAGTTGCAAAAACCAGCATTAGCAAAGAGTTACTGCAAGATTTAATGCGACGAGCTAACACCATCCCTGAAGGCTTCAAGCTCAATCGCAGTGTAGAAAAAATCGTTGATGCTCGCCGTAAAATGGGCGTGGGTGAATTACCTTTCGATTGGGGTGCTGCTGAAGTTTTGGCCTATGCGGCTTTAGTAGAAGAAGGACATCCTGTGCGTCTATCAGGTCAAGACTGCGGGCGCGGTACATTTGCGCACCGTCATGTTGTCTTACATGAACGCGATACAGGCGAATCCTATTTACCACTGCGTAACCTTTCAGAAAAACAAGCGAATTTCCTTGTTATCAACTCCTTATTATCTGAAGAAGCCGTTTTAGGATTTGAATTTGGTTACAGCTCTTCAGACCCAGAAACCTTAGTTATTTGGGAAGCCCAATTTGGAGACTTTGCGAATGGTGCACAAGTTGTTATCGACCAATTCATCAGCTCTTCCGAATCTAAATGGCAACGTCTGTGCGGTTTAACCATGCTGTTACCTCACGGCTACGACGGACAAGGACCCGAACACTCCTCCGCCCGTTTAGAACGCTACTTACAACTGTGTGCAGAAGACAATATTCAAGTCTGCGTTCCTAGCACACCCGCGCAAAATTTCCACTTACTCCGTCGTCAAGCCATACGTCCCTATCGTAAGCCACTGATTATAATGAGTCCTAAGAGCTTGTTACGGCATAAACTCGCCGTTTCTAGCATGGAAGAATTTACCGATGGTAGCTTCCAACCCGTGTTAGATGAAGCTGATAAGAGTATCGCGCCAGAAAAAGTGCGGCGTTTACTCTTCTGTAGCGGTAAAGTCTATTACGACTTACTTGAAGCCCGTACAGAACACAATATCAAAGACATTGCGATTATTCGTTTAGAACAACTCTATCCACATCCTAAAAAAGAAATTGCCGAAATTGTTGCCCGTTACCCCAATGCAAAAAGCCGTGTTTGGGTACAAGAAGAACCCAGAAACCAAGGCGCGTGGTGGTTTATGCGGGCACACATGGATGTTAATCTACAAGAATTTGAAGGCGGACGGATTGAATACGCAGGTCGTCCTTCTTCAGCTTCACCAGCTGTGGGTTACTTATATTTACACCGTCAACAACTGCAAGAATTCTTGGCAGACGCATTAGCATTAAATAGCGAAGCCAAGCGCGTTGCCGTATAAATTTGTCAATAAACCACCGCTTTCTTGCCAGAAATGGCTTGAAAGACGTGGTTATTAACTTCCTAAACAATTACCGCCAAAAGGAAAATAAACAGTGTCTATCGTAGATGTCAAAGTTCCTGTGCTCTCAGAATCCGTTGCAGATGCAACTGTGTTGGAATGGTACAAAAAACCGGGAGATGCCTTACAAGAAGGCGACAAATTGGTCGATATCGAAACTGATAAAGTCGTTCTTGAAGTTGTCGCGCCCAAAGCAGGTGTATTAACAGGCATTGCCAAAGACAAAGGCGTAAGCGTACTCAGCGAAGAAGTGTTAGGCACAATTGACACCGCCGCTGTTGCAGCCGCTGCTCCTGCAACCGCCACGGTTGCCCCAGTTGCCACAACCGCTCCTGCTACAACAACCAGTGCAGACCCCAAAACCAGCCCCGCAGTGCGTAAAATGGCGGCTGACCAAGGTGTTAACCCTGCCAGCGTTCCCCATACAGGCGACCGCGTCACCAAAGCAGACATGTTAGCCGCAGGACAAAAACCTGCCAGTGCTGCGCCTGCTGTTGCTCCATTAGCAGGCTCACGTCCTGAAGAACGTGTCCCCATGACACGGATGCGTAAACGTACTGCTGAACGTTTACTAGAAGCCCAACACCATCATGCCCTGTTGACCACGTTCAACGAAATCAACATGAAACCCATGATGGACTTACGGGCAAAATACAAAGACGAGTTCGAAAAGAAACACGGTACTAAACTCGGCTTTATGTCCTTCTTCACCAAAGCCACTGTTGCTGCTTTACAAAAGTTCCCCATTATCAACGCCTCGACAGAAGGCGACGACATCATTTATCACGGCTACTATGACATCGGGATTGCGGTCAGTTCCCAACGTGGCTTAGTTGTGCCTATTCTCCGTGATGCAGATGCTCTATCCTTCGCTGATATTGAAAAAGGTATTGCCGAATATGGCAAACGTGCACGCGACGGCAAATTAACCATCGAAGAATTAACAGGCGGTACGTTCAGTATCACCAACGGCGGTATCTTCGGCTCTATGATGTCCACCCCGATTTTAAATCCACCGCAAAGCGCGATTTTAGGGATGCACAACATTGTCGACCGTCCCTACGTTGAAAACGGACAAGTTGTTGTTCGTCCTATCATGTACGTTGCCTTAACCTATGACCACCGTATCATTGACGGACGCGATGCTGTGCAATTCTTAGTAGCCATTAAAAACGCTATTGAAGACCCTGCCCGTTTATTATTAGAAGTTTAAGAAACTCAAAAACCCCTCCTCGTGAGGGGTTTATAACAACAGAAAACCAAAAAGATTCAAGGAGTAAAAACGATGGCAGATTTTAACGTAATCGTTATCGGTGCAGGTCCTGGTGGCTATGTCACCGCAATTCGTTGTGCACAACTGGGCATGAAAGTCGCCTGCGTTGAAAAATATTTAAACCCTGAAGGACAAAATTCCTTAGGGGGCACATGCTTAAATATTGGATGTATCCCCTCTAAAGCCCTATTAGACTCTTCCCATCATTACCACCACATCAAAAAACACGCAGGCGAACATGGGATTAAAGTTGACAACGTCAGCATTGATGTTGCGACCATGCAAGCCCGTAAAGCCGATGTTGTCAAAACCTTAACCCAAGGGATTGCAGGACTTTTCAAAAAGAATAAAGTCACCCGTTTAGAAGGCTCTGCCGGCTTTGTCACTGCTGATAAAATCAAAGTCACCGCGAAAGACGGCAGCGAACAAGAATACACTGCCGACAAAATTATCATTGCCACAGGCTCTATTCCCACCAATATTCCTGTTGCCCCTGTTGATAACCAACTCATCGTCGACTCTACAGGCGCACTAGCATTTGACAGCATTCCCGCTCGCTTAGGCGTGATTGGCGCGGGTGCAATTGGCTTAGAATTAGGTAGCGTTTGGAATCGTTTAGGCAGTCAAGTTACCGTTTTAGAAGCCTTACCCGAATTCTTATCTGTTGCTGACCGCAAAATTGCTACCGCTGCATTAAAAGAACTGCAAAAACAAGGTTTAAATATCCAATTAAGCGCAAGCGTGACCAATGCCAAAGTCGTCGGCAATGAAGTTCATGTCAGCTACAAAGATGTCAACGGCGCAGAACAACAAATCGTTGTCGACAAACTCATTGTTTCTGTTGGACGTAAACCCAACACCGCAGGCTTAAATGCCGAAGCTATCGGTGTGAAAATTTCCGATCGTGGCTTTATCATCGTTGACGAACACCGTCAAACCAACGTCCCCAATGTGTATGCCATTGGTGATGTTATCGGTGGCCCCATGTTAGCCCACAAAGCCTCTGAAGAAGGCATTATGGTTGCTGAACGTTTAGCGGGTCAAAAAACCGAAATGCACTACGATATTATGCCGTGGGTGATTTACACATGGCCAGAAATTGCGTGGGTAGGTCGTACCGAAGAAGAATTAAAAGCGGCTGGTATTGAATACCGTGTTGGACAATTCCCCATGTTAGCCAGCGGACGCGCTCGCGCACACGGTGAAACAGCAGGCATGATTCGCATGATTGCCGACGCAAAAACCGACCGCATTTTAGGCGTACATATTTTCGGAATTTCTGCCTCCGAATTATTAGCCGAGGCAGTCTTAGCGATGGAATGCCAAGCCAGTAGCGAAGATTTAGCCCGCACGATTCATGGACATCCGACGTTAGCTGAAGGGATGCATGAAGCCGCGTTAGCCGTTGATGGGCGGATGATTCACGCTTAACAACTTATTTATATTGTTAAAATTTTATTTAGGGAGAAATAAACTTTCTCCCTATTTTTTTCAACGAATCTACCGTATAGTTTTGACTCCCTCTTAAATAGACGAAGGAGTGATAAAATGGATCCAATTCTTGGTATGGTTTGCCTCTTCCCTTGGAATTGGGAGTCAAAAGGTTGGGTTAAATGTGATGGGCGCGTACTAAACATTAGCGAGAACCCTGCCTTGTTTTCTTTACTAGGCAATGAATTCGGTGGTACATTAGGTCGAACATTTGCGATCCCAAATATACCCGCTATAAAAACTGCCAATGGTGGCGATGTTGACTACTACATTGCAACAGAAGGCGTTTATCCATATCGCGCATAAGATAATCATATAAAAATACTTGGGTTACTCATTAAAGGGCACTGAATATATTGCCCTTTTTTATTTCTCTAATCGCCACACCGACACAGGCTGTCCGACATGCAATTGCGTTGCAAGTTCTACTGATGGGCGTGCCTCTATCATATAAACCAACTTCACCCGCGTTTCTTGGCTGTAGATAATTGGCGGCGTGTATTCCGCTTCAGTGGCAATATGGCTAATCGTAGCGGTTAAAGAATTGTTGCAACCATCACATTGGAAATTAACGGATTGTCCTAATTGTAATTCGCCTAATCCTGTTTCAGAAACAAAAAAACGTAGTTTAATTTGAGTTGACGGTAATAAAGCAACGACAGGACTACCCATTGCAACCCATTCACCAGCATAGTGAAAAACTTCGGTAATTTGCCCTGCTATTGGCGCGGTCATTTGCTTTTGCGCAACCCGCCAATGGGCTTGTGCAACAACCGCCTGTACCGTTTTTACCTCTGCTTGCAGTGCCCGAATTGCATCGTTTCGACTGCCTAATTGTGCAATATTGAGTTGCGCTTGTAGTTCGTTTAGGCGGGCACGTTGGCGTTGTAAGGTTGCGCGATTAATATCGACGGTTTCTTGTTGAATTGCCTGTTTTTGTAATAATTTTTCAGTACGATTTAGTTCTGTCTGTGCAAGGCTTAAATCCGCTTCAGTTTGGGCAATTCTGGCTTTAATTTCAGTTAATTCTTCAGGGCGTAAGCCTTTTTGTGCATCGGCTAAACGAGCTTGAGCTGCTTGTAGTTTTTGCTCGGCTTCTTGTAACGCTAAATTGTCAGGTTCTGCAACCAGTGTGAATAAAGGTGTGCCTGCTTTGACAATTTCACCTTTTTTAACATTCACGACGGCTAATTGTCCTGCAATTGTAGGTGACAGCCAGATAAATTCCCCCTCAATATACCCTTGCCAAACATTTGTTGTGTTGTTCACTTGACCTGTTAATGTTGTCCACCATGATTGTAAGGTAGCGGGTAGGCTGTCTTGAACTAATAAGAAACTGAGGGCAATGGCTAAAAAATTCATCATCATTCCAATTAATCACAAGCAAGTTGATAATGTTAGCTTAACCTAAATAAGCCGTAATTGCTTAAGCGATGATTTTTTGTCGAAATATTCCCTTTTAGGTAATGCCAAATCATTCAGATTTTAAACGCGAATGACTTTTTTAAATCCTGTTACCAAAACTAGTCAGCTATTTGTTTTAGTTTTTTGGCATTTTATTAGATAAAAAGGATAGTTCTCAGTTACCTCTGTTACTTCAAAAAGTCCAGTATTTCCAAATTCTTCTTTTATGGTTTTCCTGTCGTAAAAGAAAATTTTTACTCCACCAAACATTTCAAATCGGTCTTTACTTATTTGTTTGCCTTGTCCATAAGTTTGAGCATCCTTAGTTATTGCCGTAAAAATCATAAACCCATTTTCAGCCAACTGATTAAAACAATCTTGGATAAGTTTTATCCTTTCATCTTTATCCAGTAAGTATATTAAACCGTAGCAAAATATCCCGCCAAACAATTTGTTATCAAAAGGCATTTCTGTGACCGAACCATGATAAATTTTCAAATCGATTCCGAAATGTTTTTGAGCCAAATCTATTGCAGTCTGAGAAATTTCAACACCTGTTACAGACATTCCATTATCAATAAAAATTTTTGCATTTCGTCCATAACCAACTCCGGGTATTAAAACATTTTTGACTTTATGCTCAACAAAAAAGTCCTTTGTCAATATAGCTGATTTAGCAGGTTCTAAGCCCCACATTTCTTGCTTATCCTTAAATGCTTCTTCCCAAAATTCTGTCATTGTCATTCTCGTTATTTGCAAACTTTGTTTTCTAAAATTTCGCGGTTATATCCTAGATTTCTTCCTGTCGTCAAAATACTTTCTTCCTGCTTTTCCCCGCTATGCGGGATAAGGAAAAAAGAAGTAATAGTTGAAGCGATTGCACTCCTGCTTAATCTATATTGCTTGTGCTAAACAAATAACCTGAGTTCGGCGAGTTTCTTTTAAAAAGACAATAGCTTGTCTGAATCAGAATTCACAGGATTTAAAAGCATGATTCACTTGACTTTTTGGTTTGAGGGTTTTAAATCTTGTTAATCCTGAAAATCCTGACTCAGACAATGTTTTAATCTTGTCTGGTGAATCCTGATGAAAAACAAGAGAATTTCTGTCAGTCCTTCAACCTTTTTCGCGTGTTCCGACAGACCTGCTAAGTTTTCAAAACCTAACAGGTTTCTATTTTATAAAACTCACCGAACTTGGGTTAAGCGATGATTTTTAAGATAAACGCTTTACTGTTAGCCGTGTTATCCCATGCCATAGGGATTTTAAATGGCGGGCGTGGCGGTAATACCAGAGTACGATTCCCGTGAGGGTAATAAGTGCCAATATAAAACCCGCAAAAAGGACAATTGGAATTTGCCCCACACCAAAAAATCGTCCTGAATGCCATGAAATCATTAATGAAGATAGTTTTTCTAATCCAATCTTATCGCCAAATAATTGGCTATAGACTCGATGTTCACAGCGACTACTAACCCACGCAAAGGCATTTCCAATGTAGCGATTGCTATCTGCATCCCCTTTAAAAGCAAAGCTATAATAGTAGTCCTTTGCCGTTGGTAGCATAAGGCGTGCTAATTGCCTATCAGGAAACGCTTGTTGTGCCACTTTTAATGCCTGATTCGGTTTAATTTCTACACCACAATTTTGTTGTAACTGGCTTAACATTTCGACTGGGGGTTTACGCGGTAAATCTGGTAGCAAAAACTTAAACCATTGTGGTTGTGACCAGTAAACACCTGTTAATACCCAAGTCATCACAAATAAAATGCCCCATAATCCTAAAAAACTATGTACATAAAAAGAGAAGGTATGTGGATTTTTACTCCAACGAAAGCGCGTTGCTTTGTTTTTTATTGCACGGGCTGTTTTATGCGTTTGTGGCAACCATAAATAAATTCCCGTGACTAATAAAGCGAGTGTTAATAATCCAATAACTGCAACAACTAATTCGCCAAAATGACCCGCTAATAGCTCGCCATGCAAATGAATCAGCATCACTGTCCAACTCTCATCGAGATTGATGGCACGTAGGTAGCGATGTTGATAAGGGTCAACAGCAAGCAACATGGTTTCAATGTCAGGCAGATTGACAGGTTTGCCGAAAAAAGTCGCCGCATCAATTTGTAGGCGACTATGTGGCATCATGAGCCCTTTTAAATCAAAGTCTTCCCCATATCCTTGTTGGGCAACTGAAATTAAGGCTTCAAGGTCAGGGGACAGTGGTGCAGTTGAGGGGGTAGCGGTTACTAATTCGGGATATTCCCATCCGATTAAATCCCCCGAAAAAGTAATGATTAACCCTGTAATTGTGATAAGCAGGAGAAAGGCAAAAATAATTGCACCTAACCAGCTATGTAGATAAACTAATGCCCGCCGTGGTGAAGGCAATTTTAATTGTATATTTTTCAGCAACATCATAAAGCTATCTCGATTCATCCTGAAGCGTAATCGCTTTATCAGTGTATGACTTAAAACTATACACTGAATAAAGAGATATCGACGGTTTCTACAGAGTCACTTAAAAAGTGTATGTTGCTGTTAATTTAAAGTTTCGCCCTGGTTCAAGGTCATCAAGTCGCTGTCCACGAGCAATACCTGATGAAGACGCATGAGAGGTATAAACTTCATCGAATAAATTATCGACACCAAACGTTAAAACTAACCCTTTCAAACTTTGTTGCAACTGCCAACGAGCTGAGATGTTGTGCACATCATAGGATTTTTTATCACTACTATCTAAGGTATAACCATCTTCGGGACGTACAAACATGGAATCCCACGCAAATTTTAATCCTAAGGTTGGTACTTCATAATTTAGTTCTAAACTGATACTGTCACCCACTTCATTATCTAAGGGCTGTTTATTTAAACTATCGTCAGGGTCAAAGGTTGTAATTTCAGAATCAGAACGGGCATAACTGGCTAAAACGCCAAAGTCTCCAATATCATAATTAACGCTAAATTCAAAACCATTAATTTCCACATCGCCAATATTGGCATCATAAGCAAGACTACTACCCTCATAAATCACAGTCATGTAGTCTTTAATATCTGTTCTAAATACAGTTAAATTTGCCGCAAATCTATCTGCACCTAAAAACCGCTTTTCTTGAAATAACAAACTAATTTGATTATTACGCGCCGTTTCAGGGCGTAAATCTGTATTCAACACAGAATAGTCAGAAACTCCTGTAAAAATCTCGCTTAACTCAGGGCCTTTAAAACTTTCTGTCGTGCTTACACGCACTGTAAATGCTGTTGAAAGCGGATATTCTGCCGCTAATGCAGTAGAAAACTCATCCCAATCCTGCTTTTCACCCCGCGCAATATCACGCGAATAATAATCGTAACGAAGCCCTGGTGTGATTGCTAAACCATTACTAAACTCAACCCTGTCCTCAATATAAGCGGCATACGATTTTGCTTCTTCCTGTGCAAAAACATTTGTAGCAGGATTGCCCGTTGCTTGTGCAACACGACTATAATCTGATGATTGTTGACGATATTCAGTACCATACGTTAACTGCTGTTTTAACGACTCCGTATTAATCACTGTTTGCGCTAATAAATTAATCCCCTTCGTTTTTGCAAGACCACTAATTACCGCATTACGTAAACTTGCATCTTCAGAACGCCATAAATCCAACTCGTTATAATAAGCTGTCGTCTTTAAATACAAAGTATTACCAATATCTAACTCATGATTAAGCGTATAAGTATTACGACTGAATTCCGTTGGAAAAACCGCTTGCTTTGTAAAACCAACATTAGCACTTGTACCAAAGTTAGGACGTGGTGAATAAAGCCCCTCATCCTCATATCGGTCTGCGCTAAACTCCAAACGTTGATAATCAGTTAAGTCATAACCCACTTTAAATAAAATATCGCCAATCGTGCCATCATTCCCCATCATGGTATCGCCATTTCCATCTTTAGGATTATCACGATTCACATTATAGCCATAGACCAAAGCATCCAACTTGTCATACTTTCCATAGCCTGTTAAAGAAAAACCTAACGATTTATTAGACGCATAAGACCCCTGCACCCGCGCTCCAACCGTCTGCCCTGCCTGTAATAAATCCTGAGCATCTTTTGTTTCAAAACGCACAGAACCACCCAAACCATTATTAATAACCGATGTAGCCCCCACATCAATTTCAACCGCTTTTAAAATATCCGCATTAAGTAATAAATTCCCCACATGATGAAACATATTAATCGCTTGTGGCGCACCATCTAAACGAATATCTAAATCAGTTTCATCAATACCGCGAATATTAATACGCTGATTCACCGAATGAGAACCACCAATATCTACACCTGGAATATTACGCATTAAATCACTCAAATGATCTGCTTGCTTCATCGCAATACTATCATCTGCTAAATGCTGCGAACTACTTTGAACACTAGTACTCCAAACATCCACCGTCGCTAACTCCACATCCGAATTAACAACTGCTAATTCAATATTGTCATCAGAAAACCCCACACTCGTAACACTGGTACATAAAAGTAATGGCAACATTTTATGCTTTGAAAATAACATCACAATATCTCACTTTGATTTTGTTAAATAAATACAATGAATTAAAAATAAAAAATCACACTTAATCTTATAAAGATAAATGATAATGATTATCATTTAAAAATGGAAGCCATAAAAATGAATAATACTTTAATCACTCCAATCAAAACCCCTGCTTTTTTAGATTGAATACCACACCAAAAAACGGCATATTTTTCTAAAATTAGACTGAACTATTTCATTAACCTACCAAAAAAGAGAGAAAACACCATGCTAGGCGCGATAACAGGCGATATCATCGGCTCAGTGTACGAATGGAACAACATCAAAACAACCGATTTTCCCCTTTTCAATCAAAATAACAAATTCACCGACGATAGCGTATTAACCATTGCACTTGCCGAAACTATCCTGCAACAAAGTGATTACGCCGAAACCATGAAAGCCTATTACCACCGCTACCCAAAAGCAGGTTTCGGCGCGAGTTTTATCCAATGGGCAAACCAAACCAACAGTCAACCCTATAACAGCTGGGGTAATGGTGCTGCCATGCGCATCAGCCCAGTTGCCTATTACTTTGATTCTCTAGAAGAAATCCAAAAAAAAGCCACTACATACACCAATATCACCCACAACCACCCCGAAGGCATTAAAGGCGCGTTAGCAACTGCCTCCGCTATTTATCTTGCTCGCACACACCACAGCAAAACAGAAATAAAAAACTACATTACCCAAACATTTCACTACGACCTTAATCGCACCTGCGACGAAATCCGCCCAACTTATACTTTTGATGTCTCTTGTCAAGGCTCTGTCCCACAAGCCATTATTGCCTTTTTAGAATCCACTGATTTTGAAAACGCCATTCGTCTTGCGGTCTCTTTAGGCGGTGACAGTGACACTATCGCCTGCATCACAGGTAGTATTGCCGAAGCCTTCTATGCGGGTGTTCCCGAACCTATCGCGCAACAAGCCCTGAATTTTTTAGATGACCCATTACGAACAACCGTTCAACAATTCAGAGAAAAATACATACACTTTTAAAAATAAGGCAAAACAGCTTAAATCGATAAAAATTGACGACTTCGATAAATCTAATTATCATAATCGTCTTTCCTACCTCTTGCGGGTGTAGTTCAATGGTAGAACTTCAGCTTCCCAAGCTGATAGCGTGGGTTCGATTCCCATCACCCGCTCCATTTAAAAACAAGTAATTATGAACGAATCCCACACCGTTTATATGGTTACTTTATCCACATCTTTGCCAGTTTATCCAGTGCTTTTTGGCGTATTTCGCTTGACAAATGTGAATACCGCTGAACCATCGCTAGGGTTTTATGTCCTAATATCTCTGCAATCGTGATTGCATTCTCGCCATTCATTGCCAAGTAACTCGCCGCCGTATGTCTGAGGTCATGGAAACGGAAGTTTTCTATATTTGCTTGTTTTAATAAATTCTTCCATACACTGCTTGCTAAAAAATAGGGATGTCCTGTTTTGCCTGTAAAAACATAAGGGCTAAGTTTTGGGAGTTCCTTAAGTTGTTCCAAAATTGTTGGAGATAGGTTTATAACTCTCATATCTCCGTTTTTCGTGGTATGTAGGATGACTAGGCGATTTGTAAAATCGATATCAGTCCATCGTAAATTAATAATTTCTCCCTTTCTCATGCCTGTTGTGAGCGCAATTAAGATAATTGGGTAAAGATATTGAGTTGTCTTTGCTACGGTTAGTAATCGGTTAATTTCATCAGGGGATAGGTAGCGGAGACGCGATTGTTCTCTGTACTTTTTGACGGCTTTCACGGGGTGTTTTTGCGCCCATTCAAGCACGTCTATTGCGTAGGTAAAAACAGGGCTGATTGCTTGAACGTAGCGATTAGCGGTAGGAGGTTTTTTTCCTAGTCTAAGCAGGGCATCACGAGCGCGGATAACATCGTGGGCAGTGCATTTTTTAACGGATAGGTGTCCTAGTGCTTTACGCCAGTATTGGAGTTGTGGTTTTTGTAGCTTAATCGTTTTTGGGTTTTTGTGGTTCATTGCTTCATTGATGTAAAGGTCTATGAGTTGGGCAACGGTTTGTTGTTGGGTGTTTTCAGAGAATTCGACGGCTTCTTTTAGGGTTGTAAACGTTCTGCTGATGTTGTTTTGTTTGTCTCTAATGCGAACCGTCCAAACTGTGTAACCTTGTTTATTTTTGCGTTTAGTTATGCTTGCCATAATGTCGTTAATCGTGTTTTAGACTGTTGCAAAAAGGTAACAGTCGGTCATGGTAATTTTTTCTGAAACGTGTAGCGATTTTTGCCGAAAGTTCACCATATTAACCATTTCAATAACTTAACCTAACATTGACCCACCATAGTCCACCATATTAACCATTTCAATAAGTTATCTCTCTTTTTATCTTAATAACCTAGAAGAACACAGTTTGTTTATGTCGTAAGTCCTTGGCTTGGTTAATATGGTGGACTATGGTGGGTCTATGGTGAATCAAGTTATTGATTTGGTTAAAATGGTGGACTTTTGCACTTTTTCTAAATTTGCGTGTGTCCCATTTTTTGGGTTTTTTTCGTGTTGTTTTCACGCAACAATTAGAACGGCTTAGGGTATTTCATATCGATAGGGGAAGGTGTCCGTTCTGCTTCACGACGAATGCTTAGGCAGTCGATGTAACTAGCATTCATGTCACGCCAGCGTTTAACGTCGGTTAAGCCTAGTTGTGTGTTGCACAGTTCAACGAGGAGCGGGACCCAGCGATTAAGGGCTAGGGGTTTATTGCCTACGTCTTGGCAGTATTGGACGTATGAGGGGTATAGCCATTTGTCAGCATTGATAATTTGCCCATTGTCTGAGCGACTGACACCGACGGGCGTAGAGAAATGAAGGTCATAAACGACCCGTTCTTCTAACCATGCGGCTATTGGATTCGTATTAATGAGGTTTTCACGTTCTACGTCGTGGAGGCTATGAACATTGTCGTGTGTATCACGGACATAGGAGGCGACTTGTTCAGGGGTTAGGGCTAAGACCCAGTTGATTAAGCCCGCAATGTAGGGTTGAAATTCTTTTGTGAGGTCTCTGCGATCTTTTGAGGATATAAGCTGATTGAAGTAAACGGTGATACGACGGCGAGCAATACCGCTGGTGTAGTCTTTGGAGCTTATCGCCTCATTAGCGGCTATAACGACTAGCCCTGTTGCTTTAAAGCCCGCTGTTGCTTGTATGCCTTTTTGTTCGTAGCGGAGGGTGTCTTGTCCTGTTATTGCCTTGAGAACGCTAACATCGCCCGCGAAGTTTTGGGAGTCAGTTATTGTTATCAGCTTTTTACCGTAAAGGCAGGCAGTCTCGAATTGTCCTTTTTCTAGGAGTTTAAGTTCTGTTGAGTGGGTATTTTGTTCACCAACAAGTAACTCGCAGAGTCTGATAAATGTGCCTTTACCGCTACCGCCTACGCCGATAATTTCAAGATAGCGTTGTAGTTCTACGCGGGAGGTGATTATCGCGTTCATGTAGGCGCGGAGTAGTTGGAGTTGGTCCTCATTACCACCAACGCAGAACGATAGCCAGTCGATGATAGGTTTGCAGGTGGCTTGTGGGCTGTAGTCGTAGGGGATTATCCACGTGGTGTAGTATTTTTTGTCGTGTTTAAACAGTTTCTTATCAGTTATCCGCAGGAGTCCGTTTTTGAAGGGGATAGTGTCGGGTATTTTGTTGAATTCGAAGACGGCTTTTTTTACCTTGAGAAACTTGGTCACGCCTGAGACGTAGCCCGCGCTGTAGCCGACATTGCCGACAACTTCATGGATGTATTTGTCGATAATATCTTCCGCGCGCAAGGCATGAATTTTTTGCCAGTGGTTGTCTTCATATATCATCCATTCTTCAATAAGCGCGTCAAATATCAGGTTGTTAATTCGTTTTGCCAGTAGATTGCCTAAGATGGATTGAGGCGGGAGAGTTTTTCTTGTCTTTATGACGGATTTGTCTTGTTGGGCTTGTTCATCGGGAACGGTCGGGGAATTATCGGGAACGGTCGGGGCAGAGGCATCAACTGTGTTCTTTTCCTTTAGCTCTAGCTTGTTGACTGATTTAGCTAAAGCGTTGTGTATCGTACGTTGTCCGTAAGTGGTTTGTCCGTGTTTCTTGTCCCAGTCTGGACGGAATAGCCCTGATTGTCTGAATAGTCGGTCGATTTCAGTAGCGTTGTTTTGGGTGTAAAAAGCGAGTTTGAGGCATAGGGCGAAATCAGCTTCTGAGTGGCTAGGGTAGCCTGAGAAATCACCGTTAAACAAGGCGTTAAATTTAACGTCGTTTTTGGTGAGGGTGAATATGTCGACTGCGGGAATGGGGTTTTTTACTGCGGGGATTTTGTCATTATTCGACACGTTTAGATCGTGCGCACTTTTCCCTTGTTCAACTGCGGACGTTGGGGGGGTTAAAGCGGGGGGGTTGTCTTCAGCGGGTTTAAAGTATTTTTCATAGACATAGTCGAGTTGTGCCTGAGCGTGATTTATATCAGTAGAACAATGCTCATAATCGAGATAGATGTCACCCGTAACGGTTAGATAGCGCGGGCTGGTGTAGTCGTATATCTCGATACGTTTTTCTGTTGTGCCTTTACCGCATCGTTTAGCCTTGCCAAAGCACCAAATGTGCAAGCCTTCACCAGAGGGCGACTTTTCGATATAGGTCGTTTTAAACAGGTCTAGGATGTCTTTAGCCCATGGTTCTAATTCGCCATCAGGTTGTATCACGTGGTCTAAATCGATGCAGACAAGGTTATCTCCTTCTCGGAGGACGAAGCCGATACCGTCAAAGCCTTGTGCGTTTTGAACGGTTTCATAAGGGCTTAAGGTGTTAGCGTTGTTTGTCTTGGCGGGTTGTCCAGTGGGCATAAACGGTGCTTTACCTAATTTGCCGTTCGGACGTTCTACATAACGCCAATTTACCCATTGGGCGCGTTCTTTCAGGTACTTTGGTATATAATTGTTCATGACACTTTCCTAGTGTTATAGGTAATAAAAAACCGCGTCTTGTGGCTAAACTTAACGCGGTTTCATTTGCTCTAAAATCTTGCCCTAAGTGATGTTGATGTCATTGCTTAGGGTTTTTCTTTTAGAACGCTGTTTCATCATCTACAAGGTTAAGTTTTAAGCCTGTAAAGACGGAGTCGTCTTTATGTTTGTTGACCAGTGGCTCGATTTCGTCTAACACTTGTTGTCCTTTAGGAGTCGGATATAAACAACTTTTCTGAACAAAGAGGAATCCACGTTCACAAAGTTCTGTTTCGTCTAGGTTGAGTATTTGGGTTAAGCGGTAGGCTCTACTTGGTATCGGTTCTTTCATGATTGTCTCTCTTGAGTTGGGTTAATGGGTTGTTCACTTAATAGCGCATCAATTTGTGTTCTTGCTAGGGTTACCATTTGTTCATGGGGAAGTATTAAAGCCTGTAATTCTTCATCATCATCAACGTCAGACTTTCTTAAATAGCCTACTTTTTCCATGTTATCCCCTAATGTTTCTAACAACCGCCCAAAAATGGCTATTTCTAAATAGGGGTTATCACTGCATGTTTTTACTTCTATTAATATTTTTAGCCGTTCAACTCCTACCCTAGTCTCCGTTCTATAATGTTCACCTCGAAGAAGCCCCGCTTGATACTGTAACTCTGCGTACTCATCTATAACGGCTTTCAACTTTTCCCTTGTGAGTGTTTTCGCTTTAATCATGGTTCAACCCTCATTTGGTATTAATCGCCCTTCACTGTCTTCTACTAATAGCCCCATGTCGAGTAAGTCTTGTATCGAGTTATCGGTTAGTATTAAGTCCATCAGTAACACTTTTTCAGGTTCAGTTAATGTGGTGTCAGGGTCACTTGTACGAGTGTGTTTTGTTGTGGGGTCACTCGTACAAGTGAGGTCGAACACACTCGTATGAGTGGGGTCTAGTTGTTTGAGTGTTTCACGTCCTTTATGGGTAGCGATTAAAAATCCTATGCCAACTTGTTTTAAAAGTCCTTGTTCTTTCAAGGCTTCAGGGGTTGTTTGTAGGTGTCTGCACAGCTCCGTTGCTGTATTTGATAGCGTCATCATTGCATTCTCTCCATCATTTCGTAGTCATCAAGAACCCTTGTTCTTGTGTTGTCTTGCCAAATTTCAGAAGGGTACAAATTAAAGTATTTAGCCAGTGCTAAACGAACCGCTCGCGCCCCTTTTCCGTTTAAACTTTGGTAAAGAATTTCGCGCGATGTTTGAAAGTATTGCGCTGCTTCTTCCATCGTGCCGAACTCCCCCCGTAGTTCTTCTATCATCGTTACTTTGTTCATAGGGGATTTCCTACGTATAATTGAGTGTGAGTGTAATTGCTTACGCTTACATTCAGTTGTTTTTAAAAAACCATTGTTTTATTTATTAAAATATCTGTAAGTGTAATTGCTTACGCTTACATTCCACTAAATCAGGTAATTACCTAATTTAGCTCTATAATTTAATGTAAGTGTAATTGCTTACGCTTACATTCCACTAAATCAGGTAATTACCTAATTTAGCTCTATAATTTAATGTAAGTGTAAGTGCTTACGCTTACAGTTATAGAATAGGTATATTTGAGTAATATGTCAAGCACAAATGAGAATATAAATATTGGTAAAAGACTTCTTTATTTAAGAGAGTCTAAGGGATTGAATCAGGAAGAAATTTCTGACTCTGTCGGTATATCTTTGCGTGCATATCAAAACTATGAAAGGGGAGAAAGAACGATAAGCAAGGAACTCATACATGCTTTATTAAGCACGTATGGGGTTGACCCTGTATGGCTTCTAACTGGTGACGGGAACATGTATAGAAATGAAAAACCAGCCCCACGAACCCAAGCCATAGTCGAAATGATAGAAAGCCTCGACGATAGTCAGAAGCAAAAAATTTATGCTGTTATTGAGGACGCGAAACAGTTCACCGAAATGAAAAAACAAATTAAACAGCTTAACCAGCTATTAGGCACAATGAAAACTGCTTAGATAAGGAAGTAAGAAAATGCGTTTAGTAATCACAATGTATCCTGATGATGAAGATGGTGGTTGGGTAGTCGAATGTCCTGCTATTCCTGGTTGTATTAGTGAAGGCGATACTAAAGAGGAGGCTTTAGAGAACATTCAAGAAGCGATAGTACTTTGTTTAGATGTTCGTAGGGCAAAAGGGATGCCTTTAATAGTGGAAACCTATGAAATTGAGGTAGCCGCGTAATGCCTAAACTTCCATCAATGACAGGTTTAGATATTGTGCGGATTTTTAAAAAATTTGGGTGGCAAGTAGATAGGCAAGCGGGTAGTCATATCATTATGACGAAAGAAGGGAGTTTAGTTACTTTATCCATTCCTAATCATGACCCTGTAAAAAAGGGGACTTTAAGAGCTTTAATCCGTGTTGCTGGTTTAACTGTTGAGGAGTTTATTAAGGCTTAAATTTAATCAAGTGGATTAAGTGCGAAACGACTCACCAAATCGCAGAAGGCTATATCAAGACAGCAAGATTTTTCTACCCCCTACCCTGATTCGTTCTGAAAGGTCAGTAACACAAGCGCGACCCGTATCAAGAAAAATCATGCTGTCATGATATAGCTTGACCGTGTGCGTAAGGCTGAAAGTAAAAAGACAAGATAAAAGAACACTCACTTTACAAAGACGGAAGATAAAATACTAAACCCCAAAAACCCATTTATAAAAATGTAAGGTCTTGAAAAACATTAAGATAATTACATTTTTTCCTTGTATTGCACCCTCTAAAGTGTTAAAATATAAGCGTTATCAAAGAGTAATAACACTTTTTAGAGGTTCATATCATGCACGCTACCGCCAAGAAAAACGTTAGAATCCCTGTTGACCGTATCGACGAAGTTTTAGAGTACCTAAGCATAGTTGCACCTGAACAAGGCGAGGAAGCGTTAAATATACTTGCTAAACATGTCGGAAAGGAACGCCAAAAGAAACCTGTTCAATTGACCTTAATCAAAAATGAGGAAATCACCCCTACCGAACCGACGGGACAATTGAATGTTGTGGAATCTCCGCAGGTGGAAACGTTAAAAACGGAATTAGCGGAAAACCGCGAGGAACTGGAGACCGTTCAGGAAAAACTCGAGCAGGTCAGAACGTTGATAACGTCATTTAAGGAAAAGGCTCACCCGACCTCGCCCCGCTGGCAACACGCCCGTGTTTTATTGGCTGAACTTGAAAAGCTAGTGAACCTACCAGCCTGCGAAAAGACTCAATAAGAAAATTAGGGTGGAAAGGATAAAACTACTCCATAGAAGAAGCCTCATTGCGAAAATGTCTTTTTCCATATGAGAAATATAAATATGCTCAAGACTAAATTCATATTTTTCAAAAAATTCCATTAAATGGACATCTGTACGTATTTTATGCCGAATTTTTAAAAAGTCCTCATGAAACTTTGCCAACTCTTCAGGAGTCATATAGCCATCTAATTCTTCAGCCTCAGTTTTTTTGAGTGTGTATTCATTTCTTTTACTCCTCTAAAACTGAACCTATCAGTTTATCGACTGCCTTAATTAAATCTAAGCCTTTTTGAGTAGGAACGGTAAAAAGTAGGCTTGACTCAAAATCGACTTTTACTAATCCCTGTTCGATGAGCCTTTCTAAATTTGTGTGTTCTTCTGCTCCCATAATTTGCGCAATACGAGAAACTTTTTTATTAATCATATTGATGCCTATAACTTCGGTAAGGGTGGATTAATTAAAGGGGTAGGTTTGTTTGTGTGTTGGAGAACGCACGCGCTTATCGTGAGGATTCGCCCATTTAACCGAACAGAGCGAGCATCTAGGGGTTGAACTCGATGACCTTTTGCGAGTAAATCAACGAGGCGGCGAGATATACAAGTGGCTGACTCAGCGAAAATATAATTGTAATTACTGCCAAACCTAGACCCGCCCACGAGAATATATTCTTCTGATAGTGTTAATTTTTTCTCTATACCCTCCGTTTTAGCCTGTTGTAGTTGTTCTTTAGCGGTTTTATCAACGACAACGTCACCACTTCCCAAGTAGCCAAAAGCGGAAGAAACCAGCCAAATAATGAAGAAAATAAGGAAGATAAAAAGAAAGAGTTTGAAGGGCATTCTGGGCTTTACGGTATCCACGACGGTGGATTTATAGAGTTTAAATGCCTGTTTATCGAATTTAACCCGCTTACCGTATTCTTTATTGACGGGTTTTAGTTTGTCGTCAGAGGCGTAAACGCTGTAACGTTCAAGCCTTGAATAGGGTAAACCGAAAGGACGAACCAGCCGAAAATACGCCCCGCAGTGTTTTCTAATGTGGGTATCTAAAAGTTGGGCTGATTGGGTAATAAAATAAAAGTCATGTCCATCGTGTCGATGAGTCTGTAAATACTTTAAAAATTCAGAGGGGGGCTTGCGATAGTTACGTTCAGAGGGGAAAAAATGTTGAGCCTCATCCACCAAAAGAACCGCGCCAGCGGGTAGCCAGTCTCGAATATTGCCGTAGGAACTCTCTGAATAAACGACGGGAAAAGCCTGATTTTGATAAGCCACGACATCGCCAAGCCCATCAAAGCGGTGAATTTTTTCGTCTAATTCTAAAATATCAGGGTAAACTTCAAAAAATTCAGGGGTTAAATCGAAGTTTAAAAGATAAATAGGGCGTTTAGATTTGGCTAAGTCTTTGATAAGTGTACCAACAATATAATTGGTTTTTCCTGAACCCGCTAGACCCGCGATGATATGGACTGTCATGGTGTTGGACTCGTTGGATTTTTAACGATAGACCATTTATAAGCGGATTTAACCACGTAGGCACTAGAGATTAAGGCTAAGTTAGTCATAACGCCTAAGTAGTCGAGCATTGCCGCCATAGAAATCAGTAAGCCCGCGTTATCGAGTTGATTTAAAGCGAGGTTAATTTTATCCATGACCATATCACTTAGGGCGTTAAATCCCTTGTAGGTTGCGATAGATAGACCGAAGACGGTGAAGAATCGCATGATGAAGAAGTTGAATAAGCCTTCCCAAAGTTTCACGGTAAAGAGCTTATTAAATAGGGCGGCTAGTAACTCACTCATGATTTAAAGATAATTCCCTGAACGGTTAATATTGTGGAAATGTACAATAAAATTTTTAGGATTAATAACGTTGTACAAGCGTAAGAGAAATCGATAACGACTTCACCGCCATACATAGGTATCTCGACTTTTTCACGGAGTGGGCAAGAGCCAGCGGAGAAGTTAGGGAGTTGAATTAAAGTAGAAACATCAATAACGGTCGAGATTTTATCTTGTTCAAGTTTGTACTTTTCTATCTCGGTTTCTGGCTTAAAATCAGAGACTTTTAACGAGTCTTTGTAGGTTTTTTCTAGTCGTTCAATGGCTTCTTTAGTCGCACCGCTTGAACTTTCAAAGAGTTCTTTTAAGGTATCCGCGCGGAGTGCTGCTACAAGAGCGGCTGTTTGAGCGGCGAGACCTGCTTCAATCGCGACGGTTTGGGCGAGTAACCCTGATTCTATTGCTAAAGTTTGTCCTGCCATAGCGGCTTTATCAGCTAACGCGGCGGCCCCAATAGCCCCGACTATTGCGGTTGTTGATAGTGTAATCGCTAGGCTATGGTCGACTTCATCGTTAAGCGTCTCTAAAAGCGTTTTAATGTCACCTAAAAGCGCGTGTGTCACCGTATCGCGGACGTTACAGGGGGGAGTGCCATCGATACCACACGGGAAGTTGTTAGAAACGCCCCCAGAGGAACAAGAGGATGTCGGGGAGGTAACGGGGTTTAAGTTGTAACGACAAAGTGTCGTGCCTGTTGAAACGCCTGATTTAACGTATTGGCAACCGTTCTGACAAATCGATGTATCTATAACGGTATTGGGGTCTAATTCGCTACCCGTTGGAGTAACTGGACACGGTAAATCGAGCGTTGGTTTAGCGGTTTCATAGTCACACTCTTTCGGTTCTGTTGTTGCGCTGGCTTTAGAAAGGGGGTTAGTACAATATTGGTCAGCTTCACACCTGTCTAAAATCGGAATATTAGAGCCTGTAGGTTTAAAAAAACGGTTTAAGACGACTTTATCTTGTTCATCTTCTTTAATAACGAAGCCGTTGGTTAATTCATCAGGAGCGACGACGTAGGAGCCGCCGTTGCACCCATTGCCCAAGTAGTTACAGATAACCGCATCAGCGTCCTTTCCTTCACAATTTCCATCAAGCGCACCGCACCGCATGATACGGAATTCTTTATAAGTCATTTCCCAGTCATCAGGACAGAATTTAACTGAACCCGATATTTTAGAATCTGATTGAGTGCAATCAGCCCCCGTACCATCATCATTATTATCATCAGGGTTATCAGGGTCATCATCATCATTATTGTTGTTATCGTCGTCGTTATTACCCTCATCATAATCAGGCTCACAGGGGTAGCTATCACACACCATAGAGCACATGGCATCTTTGTATTTACAATCACAGTTAGTGTACCAAGGAGCATTATCAATAACCTGATAATCAGGGGTACAAGAGCAATACGGCGCACCATTAGGATTTACAGAACTGTGAACCCCAATAAACCCATTATTACAATCACGTTTATCAACACAACCCTCCTCGAAAAGCTGTTCATTGTAGGGAAGACTTTCACAGTAACGGGATGGAAAAGCGGTGGAAGCATCACAGGTTTTTAATTTGTAACGACAAGCGGAATCAAAAACGGTCGGAGGGGGGACAGGCTCACAATAGGCTTCTGCATAAATGCCTTGATAGGTAAATTGAGTATTTGCCTGCCAATTTAAAAAGGTTTGTCCAATATCAGATAGTGGAAAATTAGAAGGTTTAGGGGAACTAGAAAATTTTGTTGTCGTAGAGGCTTCTAAATAGTTAGGATTAATATGATTCTCTTGTAAACATGAGTATAAATAAGAGCCTAGCGTAAAATCTTTATTGGTGAAAATATGCTCACAGGTGTGATAAACACGAAATTCTTCTACTTTGGATTGACAAGCCGAAAAATTAGATTGCAAATCAGCACGAGCCAAACTAGCCCAAAAGAGGAAAAAAAGGAAGATTAGCAAGCGCATGATTTGCAATGGTTAGTTAGTTACAGAGCACCACGAACATATTTAAATACGGCAATCACTGCCAATAAGGAAATAGCTGCAGTAGCAATCGATACGATAGCAGGAGCACCTGCTTTTAATTGGTCAACAATATCGGTAACAGTGATATTCGCAACTAAGGCAGCGGCTTGTGCATCAGTAACCATAAATAGAATGGGTAAGACAGTTAATAAAAATAAAAGTACACGTCTAACTTTCATAATAGTTTCCCTATTACTAAGAAAATGAAAACAATGGCAAACAATAAATATGAAGCCTCAATAATTTGATTAGCTTGTGCAATATCCATTATTTACCCCGAACAAATGGCAACCCTAAAAGGAGAGCGGCCCCACAACTAAGCATTACCCCTAAATAAATAAAGGGATAAATGTGTTGTTCAAATGTTGCAGACTCAACGAAAACAGGCTCGACTAAGTCACCAAAGACAGAGGCATAAGCCACAAAGCCATAGGGTGCAGAGAGGGCATAAATACAGTTTTGTGTGTCTCTGTGTTCAGTGGCATAGAGGGAACAATAAGAAACGTCAAAAGTATTAAAGCGTTGAGTGCAAATAGTAAAAAGTGCATTAGTCACTTGTTCATTAGTTAAACCACCCCGTACCAATGAACAGGCGGAAGCTGGTAGGGAAAACAAGAATAAAACAAGGATAATGAAGGGTTTCATTAGGCAACTTTAGCGGGAATAGCGGGAGGAATAACCCCAGTAAATTTTTTATCGTCTTTGGGTACAACTTCATATTCTCGCTTAGGTTCTTCAGCTAAAGTGCGAAAATCAGAAGCGGAAAGTTGACGGATAAATTGCACAGACTCTAAAACGGAAACGGGAATAGCTTTTCCATTCTTGTCTTTTTTGGAGGAGTTGAAAAAGTCACAATTGGCTAAGAAGGGGACTTTATCAGCGTATTGAGAGACTAAGTTATATTCGCAATCACCCTCCATTGCTCCTTGAGCAAGTGCACGGTCAGAACCAACTTGAAAAAATTGTGCTTTAGACCATGTACGAACTTTGTCTTGTCCCGGTTCCTTGTCAAATTGCCCACCTTGAATTTTAAAAACGATTACTAACATGTCTTAACCCTCTAGTCTTGGTAAAAAGTAACCCGACGGAATAACCGCAGGTTTTATCGATAATTCATGACGACGTGCATAGTCCATTGATTGCGGGGTGTAGGGTGAAGCAACATCAACCCCGACAGTACGAAGAATTTCAGAGCGATGACGGTAAAAAGTGCGATTACTGGGCAATTTAGCCCCATGTGTCCAACGCAGATAAGTCAACCATGCAGGACGACTTAATTGATTAACAGAACTTAAGCTAGTGTCACGAATAACAACAGATGCAGATTCGGTAAAAACCTTATCTAATTCTTTAGGATACTCCATAATTGCACCCAAATAGCGAAGACCAGATTGCGTTAAATAGCGTTGTCTTAAACGTAGTTCATAACGTAATACACCGTTATCCGTTAGATAGTTTAATAAATTCAAGTAATAAGGTTCTTTGCGTTTTAGTTCATTAACTTTGCGTTTAGCAAATTCAATTGCCTTGTTATAAACCACGCCAGAACGGTATTTACTGGTTAAACCATAATTAACGGTTTCTATGGTGTCTGATGAGCCATTAATTTGAGTTCTCATTCTTGTAGGCTTTAACGAAGCCAGATAATGCAGATATTCTTCAGCAAGTTCAGGACTACCCAGCGCAAAATTTTGTGTTAAATCAATTCTTGATAAGGTTGCACCCGTCCACACGCGCAATAAATGCAATTCCTTAGAACGTCGGTATCTCACTTGTCTAAAATAATCTTCACCCGCAGTAAACGGCGGTAATTCAAAGTCATTGACCAGCAAGTCATTTAATTTTTTAATGGTGTCAACGAAAGAATAATTAAAAACGTTATCGTGACGACCAAAGACCCCGACATTGCCAGAGACAGAAACCGTACAACCATCAGAACGAATCATTAAGCGAGTATCATAACTACCTTCATGAACCTGATGTTTTTCAGTGTAATACTCAATATTGCCATCAGAATCTAAATAAACCACCATACCCGAATTAATGACTTTTACAGAATTAAGCCCATGACGTTGGGAGATAGTGACCCAGTCGCAAAAGGGCTGAAACTGAATAGGCGTTAATTTAAGGGATTCTTGTGTTTGCATCATCATGAATATACTTGTAACAAATGTGGATAACGGATTCAATTAACTACTAAAAATTTGCCATTTTTGACGCTAACTTTACGTATTACTAACACGTAAGAGGGGGGGGAGGGGGTACAAATGAAAGGGGGGCGGGGGTGATGACAAGCATCAAACCCCGCCCCCCTGTTTTTTAAAAAATTTATTGTCCAGCCCTTTGTCTTTGAATACGATGTAAAACTTCTTGAGAAGTTGTTACTTTGGGCTTATTGGTAGGCGCTTCTAAAACTTTTTGATTGCGAACAACTTCACCTTTAACAGGTTTTTCTATTTGTTGCTGTTCACGCTCTCGATATTCACGTTCGATTTTTTTCCGCATGAAGATAGGCAACAGGTAAAAGAACGCGCCAAAAGGCATTAAGAACACAATGCAAAGTAGCCAAATATAACGTTGTCTAACAACAGCATGAATAGTGGCATAAATCGTTAAACCTACCAATAATAAACTAGGCAAAATAAGGATATAAAAGAAAATAGAGTTAAAAAAAAGGTAGCCAGTCATTTAATTAACGCCTTAATAAACATAACTGATGGAATAGCAACATAAAAAATTAGGAAATAGATAAACATTACAAGCAGTAAGTAATAACTTCGCTTTGGATAATTAGGCTCTTCAGTCGGTTCATAACTTGGGTCATAAGAACGTTTTTTATCGGTAGTAGCCATTTTTTAACCTCATGTAATTATAAGACTATTCAATAGTTACATGAGTTTAATGATTTTTCAAGTTGCTTATATTATTATTCAGTATCTTTAAGTGCTGATTTATAGGTGTAATACATTGATTATAAAGGATTCCCAAGCTGATAGCGTGGGTTCGATTCCCATCACCCGCTCCATAGTGTTTTCAAGGGCTTATGCTCAAAAGAAAACGGCTACGCTACCTTTTTGTCTGCGTTTTTTGCAAATTTTTCGCTCAGTGTTTTAATCGGTTATTCCTCTTCTTTTTCCCTTAAAAAAATTTCATAGTGAGTCTGTAATCGTTCTAATGCTAACGCCGTATGTTTTAGGTTTAGGTGTGCATAGCGTTTAACCATGCTTAACGTTTTATGTCCCAATATGGACGCTATCGTTAAATGGTTTTCTCCGTTCATTGCTAAGTAACTCGCCGCTGTATGTCTGAGGTCATGGAAACGGAAGTTTTCTATATTTGCCCGTCTTACGGCTGTTCTGAACGCGCTAGAGATTAATATCGGTGTATTGGTTCTAATACTTTGGAATAGGTAGGCTTTATCTAATGCTTGGGTTTAACGTTGTAAGTCCTTAGTTAAGAACTTTGAACGGACTCTTGAGAATGCTAACGCTAAACTGAAACTGTGTTTTATCAGACTCGTGATTAAACAACTCGCTTCTTTTTAAACATTTCAAATCGGTTCTATAAAACGATTTAATAACACATTGAGACAGCAAGTCAGTCGCTTAGTTCGCAAAACCTTATCCTTCTCTAAGAAATTGCAAAATCACGTAGGGGCTATCATTTTTTTCATTAATCATTACAACTCATCCTTACCTGTTTAGCACTACCAAAATTTATAGTGTTTTGTGAAAAAAATATAGTTGTGCGAAAATATGATAAAAATTAGTTTTTTAAGATGAATAAACGTTAACTTAGGTTGTAAGCGTTAGTAAAGTATTATAAAAACTTGGTGTTATAGATTTTAAAAAATATAATTTCATTGTTTTATACTTAAACATTAGACTTAATTATTTTAAAATTTAAAGTTTTTAATAAACGCATATTTTTTGATTTTAAAAATTTTATTTGCGAGTTGTGATAATAAACAGAGACTGGAGACAAGTTATGTATAGTCAATTAAACATAGTTGACTTGTTTTGTGGTTGTGGTGGATTTGGCTTAGGGGCTGAGTTAGCGGGATTTCATACAATCGCAGCTGTAGATATAGATTCAACATTGCAATCTGCTTATAAGTATAACTTTCCAAATACTTATGTAATTAATGGTGATTTATCAAAAATGAGTCATAATTCATGGAGTTTTCTTAATAATCAAAATATTGATGTGGTAATTGGTGGCCCTCCTTGTCAAGGTTTTAGTAGAATGGGAATAGGTGATTTAAATGACCCTAGAAGAACATTAATTAATGATTTTTTTAGACATATAAATATTCTTCTGCCAAAGTTTTTTGTTATGGAAAATGTGGAAGGTTTATTAGATAAAAAACATTTTGAGGTGTTGAATCAGGCTATTGAAAGTTTAAATAAAAGATATAGGGTTTTACCCCCTTTTATAGTAAACGCCTCAGATTTTGGAGTACCTACTAAAAGAAAGCGGGTTTTTGTCATTGGTTATGATAAAAATACAGTAGAACCTATTGAAATAAACCTTTTTTCTGTACAAAATAAGCAGGTGACAGTACAGGTAACAGTAAAAGACGCGATTTCTGATTTACCCAGTCCCCTAAAAGAAAATAGTCATAAAACAGAGTTTGGTTGGAAAGCTTATAAAACATCGCAAAATTTATCTGACTATGCACAGCAAATGAGAAAAATGCCAGCTAAACATTTAGGTAATATTGAAGCACGGCAAAAGTTAGAACAGAATTTAACATCTGGACATTTTAATACACATCATATGAAAGTTGTTCAAGATCGTTATGTTGCTTTACAGCAAGGTGGGATAGATCAGATAAGCAAGTCAAAACGCCTAGAATGGAGTGGCTTATGTCCAACTTTACGGGCTGGTACTGGTTCAGATAGAGGTAGTTATCAAGCTGTTCGTCCAATTCATCCAGATGAACCTAGAGTTATTACTGTTCGAGAAGCAGCTAGATTACAGGGATTTCCCGACTGGTTTTGTTTTCATCCAACGAAATGGCATAGTTTCAGAATGATTGGTAATAGCGTTTCACCATTAGTCAGCTTTCATATTATGAGACTCATCAAAGCAAAGTTGACACAGGACTATATTAAATCAATTGAGGAAATATTTTGAGTACAGAATTATTAGATACTATTTCAGTTCCTACTGGCATTGATAAAGAATTTATTGAGCGAATTTTAACAACAGATGTTGAATTGACTGATGCACTATTTGAGTTAATTGATAACTCAATTGATTCTGCTAGGAATGATATTGTTTCTACTACTGATTATCATAAAGATGAGTATGGCTTACCTAATGACTATCACGAATATCAAATAGATTTAAAATTATCTAATAATGAGATTTCTATACTGGATAACTGTCAAGGTTTTTTTAGTGAGGAAAATTTATTAAATGATGGTGCATTTATAACGGGAAAACCATCTCGCCATAAGTATGGTATTGGCTCTTATGGCTTAGGTTTAAAACGTGCTTTACTCAAAGCTGGTTCAAAGTTTGAGCTAATTACAGATAACGGTAAATATGAATACAGAGCAGCGGCAGATAGTGCCTTATCAAACGAACAAAATTTGCAGTTTAAACGATATCCTACTACAGGAGAAAGAAAAACTTTATTTGTTATAAAAGATTTGAAATCAGAAACTAAATATCAGATAAAGGATATCTCATGGTGTGATAACCTAATAGAGCAAATATCAATTAGATATGCCATTTTTATAAAAAAAGGTCTCCAAATTAACCTGAAGATATGTACTAACAATATTGATACAGAAATAACTATAAAGCCACTAGTACCTAATCTAAGATCACCATCTACTAAAGATAGCAAAATACCGTATCGCTCTGAATCTTTGCCTTTCAAGCAGTTTAAAGCTTATTTTGATGTTGGTGTTCATGAGAATTATAGATTTGCGGGTGAGTCTGATCATAATACGAGCTTGAATAAGAAATTAACTAAGTTTTTTGGTATCTATTATATTTGTAATGACCGCGTTATTGTTGATCGTAGTACATCACCAATATATGGTTTTTCTACATCAGTATTTCATTCTGAATATAATGGTTTCGTGTGTATCGTGCGTATGATTGCAGAAAACCCATCAGATTTACCTTGGAATACAGATAAGACTGATGTTAAGCGAAATAGCCCTGATTTTCTCAAGTTAAAAAAGAAAGTAGAAGAGTTATCTAAAAATTATCGTGCAGATGCTAAAAAGGTCATTAATATTTGGAAAAATCTAAAAAAAGAAGAAAATATAACTGAGGATGAAAAAAGTACTAATTTCCATAAAGAAATTGGTTTACCCCTTAGTACCTCTCTTGAGTTTCAAGAAAATACACTACAGGAAGGAAACCCGTCTGTAACGGAAACTCAAAAAAAACCAACTAAGAAAAAACGTAATATTCAGAGAAAACACACAAAAGACGAAGCAACATTATTGCCTAATAAATTTCCATCATCACCTAGTATGATATTAAACAACTTAATTATTGAAGGAAGAAGTTTAAAAATAAAGGAATTACCTCACACCTCCTGTATGTTATATAGAGGTTTATTTGAAACTGCCCTAAAGTATTTTATAAATAAGTCTAAAAATAACCAAAAAGTACTAGATGCTCATAACTCTTCCATGCAAGAAGAGAAAAGAAGAAAACAAGACGTTGACGGTGAAATGATAAGAAAATGGCTACCAAATAATAAAGAGGTTTTCCCGCTTACACATAGAGGTGCTTTATATACAAGTATGAATAAGCTAATCAATCACTATCAAAAACTTAATGGGATAGTGCATGGAAATCAAGTTGTAACCGAAGTAGAAATAATAACAATTAGAAATGATACTCTTGAGTTACTTGAGTTTTTTGTGAGTTTTGAATTAAGTAAAGATGATTAGGTGTTTTTTGTTGAGACTTACTTACTAAGTAGTAATTCACTAATTTTATTATCTCAATATTGTTTAAATCAAATATCTTTTATTCTTTACATAATCTGAATTTGACAAATTTAATTTAAAAAATCTCACTGAACTTAGATAGGTTAGACGACATTAAAGAACCTTCCAGCCATTTCAATCTGGAAGGTTTTTTTATGGTTAAGATTAGGAGTTAAAACCCCGCTTTCCCCAATAATCCCTTAATTTCAGGGTAGGCATAGACAGGGCCATTTTTGCACACGAATGTCCCGCCGATTTGGCAGTGTCCGCAGTGTCCGACAGCACATTGCATGTTGCGCTCCATGCTTAAGTAAATCGATTTTTCTAACATGCCTTTTTCTATCAAGTGCACGGTTGCGGATTGCATCATGCCTTCAGGGCCGCACATCATGGCGATGGTGCGCTCGGAGCGGATTTCGACTTCTTCAATCACTTTAATTCTGGGGCTGACTTGCCAGTGCCAATTAACTGACCCCGCTGTTGAGGCAACTAGAACTGTTGTATCAGGGAGGGTTTGCCATTGGCGGTAGTGGTCTTCCCAGATGAATTCGTCAACGTGTTTGACTTTTTGCACAATCGTCAGTTTGCCGAAGCGTTGGCGACGACGGAGCATGTAGTTAATCACGGAGACAACAGGGGCACAGCCTAACCCGCCTGAGATAATGACAACGTCTTGCCCTTCTGCTTCTCGTAATGGCCAGCCTCGCCCAAAAGGGCCACGGATGCCGATGCGTTGCCCTGCTTTGAGTTGGGAAAAGCCTTTAGTGACCCGTCCAACGCGGTTAATCGTATGTACGAGCAGGTCTTCATGTTCAGGGTCGGAGACGATGGAGATAGCAACCTCGCCCACGCCGTATAAGTAGAGCATGTTGAATTGCCCAGGGTGGTAGGTGTAGTTTGCATGGGCTATCGGGTCGGTTAGGCGTAGGTGTAGGGTAAAAATCGTTTTTGATTCTTGGATAAATTTAACGATTTCCGCTTCTTGAGGAAAATATTGGTTGTCTAAGATGGTGTTGGCAAAGCTTTGTTGGGGCATGGTGGTTTCCTCCGTTTTTAGGCGCAAATTGCGCTAACTTCTGCCGTGAAATCAATTCCAACGGGACACCATGTAATACAGCGTCCACAGCCAACACAGCCACTGCGTCCATATTGTTCGTGCCAACTGCCGAGTTTATGGGTCATCCATTGGCGGTAGCGGAAGGTCGTACTGTCGCGTAAAACGAAGCTGTGCATGTAGCTGTGTCCTGCGGTAAAACAGGAGTCCCATTGTCGATAGTGTTCGCTGTGTGTGCCTGTGATGTCGGCTTGTTCGCCTTCACTGTGACAGAAGCAGGTAGGACAGACGGAGGTGCAGCTGGTACAGGATAAACAGCGTTTTGCGACTTCTTCCCAGTGGGGATGGTCTAAACGGCTGAAGAGGGTCGCTTGCAAATCGCGGGAAGGTAGTCGACGGGTTTGCATAGCTATTGCGGTTTGGGTTTGTTGTTGGGCTTGTTGTTGTTGGGCTTCACTGACAGGCGTTTGTGGGAGTTCTGCAAGTAAAGCGCGTCCTTTTTCGCTTTTAAAGCGGAGAATAAAGCCGTCATCTAGTTCTGTTAGGGCGATGTCGTAGCCTGAGGTGACATTGACCCCATCGCCTGTGGAGTGACAGAAACAGGTATCAGCACTGCGGGCGCAGTCAACACCAATGAGGAGCAGACTGCGTCGGCGTTTGCTGTAGTAGTTATCGGCATATTCTTTGTAACAGAAATGTTGGTCTTGCAGTTGTAAAGCGGCTAAATCGCAACCGCGTACCCCAATCACGGCAGTGGGTTTGGGGTTGGGTAAGGTTTCAACAAAGTTGAGTTTGCCTGTCGCGTCACGGCTGACTGTCCAGAGGGTTTCGCGTGGGGCAAAAGTCAGCGGTTTGAGGGCTTGCGCTCCTGTTGCCCATGCAAAGTAACGGGGATTATCGTTGTGTTCTAGGCAGTAACGTCCTGCGCTTTGAATGTCTTGATAGCCACGTGGTAAAGCGTTGACTGCCTCAGTTGCATCAGCGGGAGCGGTATCAAAAACAATGGTATGGTCGCGTACTTGGGGGATAACGCATTGATAGCCCGCTTGTTGTAGGACTTTAAACAATAAATGCAGTTGGGTATGGGGTAAATAGATAAGTAAGTCTTGATTACGCATGGGCGGAGTTCTCCTGAGAAGCTTGTATCTGATTCATGTCTATTGCTTGTAAATCAGTGTGTAGTGCTTCGATTAACAGTTCCATCGCTTGAGCAACAGGGGGACTTAATGGGGCGTGTAGGGCGGTGGGCTGGCAGGTATTAATGTCGATGTCAATGCCGTAGAAACGTAGGTAGCGCGGTTGCCAACCAAGTTGTTTAGCAAGTTGCACAGTGTTTGCGACATCAAAGCCATGACTAGATAAATGGTTAGGTAGCTGACAAATGGCATCAACGCCTTGCCACTCTCTGCATGTACCGATAGATAAGGCTTCGGAATGCAACGCATCAACGATAATAACGTGTTCCCTATCACGCAAAATTGGCAATAGTTCCCGACTGGGCGCGCTACATTGCACATAATCGGCAAGGCTTGGCGCGATTTGTTCTAGGCGTTCAACCACAAACCAGCCCAGTTGGTCATCGCCAAACGGTGAACCAACCCCCACGACACAGACCCTTGCTGTGTGTTCAGCTTGCATGGCGTGTTATATTCAATTTAAGAAAATGTGTTGCACAGGAAATGCACGGGTCATAATTACGCACAATCATTTCAGCCCGTAAACGCAATGCTTCATCGCTATGCTGTAAGCCCATTTCCTCCAATGAATCGCGCAAATCCTCTTCAATACGCATTTGATTCTGACTGGTTGGCGGAACAATCTTGCAAGAAATCACTTCCCCCCGTTCATTTAATTCCCAACGTTGCCACAACATCCCACGTGGGGCTTCTGTACAACCATAGCCCACCCCAGCGCGGGGCGTAATATCAACATAAGGACGTTCAGGCACTTGATAATTTTCTAAAATCCGTAAGGCTTCCAACAAAGCAAAATGCACCTCAACCGCCCGCGCGACAATGCTATGGAAAACGTTTTGACTCGGAAAACGAACCGCTGTTTGCTCCACATTAAAACGCACCGCAGCGGGCAACTGTGCATAATTCAAATTCACCCGCGCCAAAGGGCCCACTAAATAAGACTGCTCATTGCCTTGAGCATTACGTAAAGTAGAATGCAATGCCGTCGAATGCGGGACATGTAACTCAGTGAAATACTGCTCATAATCCGCAATTGCGATATCTAACCCATCACTAGACACTAACCGCCCTTCGTTAAACGGATACTCTTGCGCGTGACGATTACAAACCGTTGTAAATGACTGATGATAATCAGGTAATGCCAACGATGCCGTCCAACGGACTAAGGCTTCTGCATCGGGCAAGGCTTCTAAAATCTTCTGTTTTAACGCCGACATCTGCGCAACAGTTGGCGCGTGATAAAAACCACCCACCCGCACCCCAACAGGATGCACCGACCGCCCGCCCAATAAACGAATAATATCATTACCAATATGTTGCAAGCGTAACCCACGTTTTAACGGCTCGCCATACTGCCCCGCCATCTCTAACGCACTTTTAAAGCCTAAAAAATCAGGCAAGGCTAACAAATGAATATGCAAATTATGACTTTCTAACCACTCCCCACAATACAACAAACGGCGCATTTCCCGCGCCCAAGGCGAGATATTCACCTGAAAAATTGACTCAATCGCATGAACCGCACTCATCTGATACGCAACGGGACAAATCCCACAAATTCGCGCCACAATATCAAGCACCTGCTCAAATGTTCGCCCCTCTAAAAACTTCTCAAAATAACGCGGTGGCTCAAAAATCCGCAATTTTAAATCCGTAATTTTGCCATCCTTCACCACCAAATCGAGACCCCCCTCCCCCTCTACTCGAGTTAAAGCAGGCACGGTAATGGTTAAACTGCGCTGACTGGTCGAAACGGCTGAAAAAGTAGAATCACTCATAAATTCTTAGCCTCCTGAGTGGCTCGCGCAAACGCGGGAGATTGATTATTAAACAACGCAAACCGCTGAGAAATTACCGATGGACTCACTCCAAGCAGCTGAAACTGCTGGATTAATGCCTGCGTATTCACATTCTCCGCAGGCCCATAACATGCATAACAATCCCGTGACTGATGCGGACACAACACCCCGCACCCCGTGCGCGTTACCGCCCCCATACAAGGCAATTGCTGTGTCACCATCACACACGCCTTACCCGACCGCTTACACTCCGCGCATAACTTATCTTGGTCACGCGGAGGCTCTACCCCAAACAACAACGCTCGAATCGCACTTAACAACTGAAAACTATTAATCGGACAACCCTGTAACTCAAAATCCACTCGCACATGCTGGGCTAAAGACGTAGCCGTTGCCAACGACTCAATCGCCTCAGGATGCTGATAAACGGCACGAGTCCATGCAGGCACATCCTGCCCATTCCGCAACGCCTGAATCCCACCAGCAATTGCACACGCACCGATAGCGATTAAATAGCGACTATTCTGACGCACAGCTTTAATCCGCTCTGCCTCCTCAGGTGTAGAAATACTCCCTTCTACAAAGGCAATATCGACTGCTCGTTCAGGCTGATTCGCCCCAGCCTCCACAAAATGCACAATATCGACCAACTCAGTGAGTTTAATCAACGTTTCTCCCAAATTTAAAAACGCCAACTGACAACCATCACAGGAACTAAACTTATGCACTGCAACCGTTGGTCGCTCATACTGAGACTGCAACCTCGTCATGACACTCATTGTCACGCCTCCTTTTAGATGATTTACACTAAAATACAGACTTATTATGTACAGGATTCACGCAGAGAACTTTAGGAAAGGTTAAGTTTTTTCTTGTATTTCATCAGTTCACTTAGAAAAAATTATTATCTCACCTGCTAAAATAATAATACGTTTAAATAAGGCTTTTAATTAAAAGAAAATGGACTTAAAAAATTATTTACAAAAATTTACCCATCTTGGCATTGATAAAAGTAAACGGAAAACCATGGGCGGAGATGCCCCCCATAAACCACTGTTATTGCTCTCTATTATAGAACTGATAAACAAAGGACAAATTCAACAAAATCAGATAACACTCAGTCCTGAACTTATCGCCACCTTTAAAGAAAATTGGTTACTATTAGTGACAACAAAACATACCTGTCAATTGATATACCCTTTTTTTTACTTAAAAAATGATGGTTTTTGGCAATTAATTCCGAAACCAGATTGCACACAAGAATTACAAACCGTTGTTCGTTTTAGTTTTAATAGCTTAAATGCAATAGTGGCGTATGCTGAGTTAGAGTCTGATTTATTTCAGCTTTTACTTAATCCAAATAGTCGCTATGAGTTACAGCATTGTTTATTAACACAATACTTTCCTGAAACCATGGCGTTATATCTGAACAAAGCACAGAATAAAAATAATTATTTAGAACAATTAGAAACAAAGATGATTCAAGAATCAGCCACTGAATATCGAATTGCGTCTGAAGCCTTAAAAGACGAAGAAGAGATTTTTTTACGTAGCCAGACTTTTAAAAAGCTGATTCCGCGTTTATACAACGATACTTGTTGTATCTCTGGCTGGCGGTTGGACAACCTATGGAATTTACAGATGATAGATGCTTGTCATATTATCCCTTTCAGTATTTCACATGATGATACGGTCAGTAATGGGATTGCTTTATGTCCGAACCTGCATCGAGCATTTGATAGAGGATTATTGACGATAGACAATGATTTTAAAGTAAAGATTTCGCCTTATTTGGCTGAAAACACCAATACAAATTATGGTATTAAACAATTTGCCAATCAGGCGATTTTATTGCCAAGTGATGCTTTATTTTATCCCCGATTAGATAATTTAAAGTGGCATCAAGAAAATGTGTTTAGAGCATAACTCACGAAATCAACAGTCGTTATTATTCCACCCACTGCAACACTACCCCCGCCAGTGGTGGCAATGTTAATTCAATACTATACGTTTCGCCCATCCATGCGATAGCTTCTGCGGTTAATTCGCCATTTCCTACATTACTACCTTGATAATATTCGGAATCAGAGTTGAAAATTTCTTGATACGTTCCCGCTTGCGCAACGCCAATGCGGTAATGATGGCGCGGGATAGGGGTGAAATTTAAGACGATGATTAATTGTGATTCGCCTGCACAGCGTTTATAGGCTATCACTGATTGTGCGCTGTCGTGGCAGTCTATCCATGCAAAGCCTTGGCGGTCAAAATCTAATTGATGGAGTGCTGGAGATTGGCAATATAAGTGATTTAAATCTTTGACTAAGGTTTGTATGCCTTGATGATAGGGGATGTTTAATAATTCCCAATCTAATGCCCGCGATTCGCTCCATTCACGCCCTTGTGCAAATTCACAGCCCATGAATAATAATTTCTTGCCTGAATATGTCCATAAATAGGTATATAGCAAGCGTAAATTCGCAAATTTTTGCCACGTATCGCCCGCCATTTTGTCCAATAGTGAGCGTTTTCCATGGACAACTTCATCATGGGAAAAAGGTAACACAAAGTTTTCACTAAAGGCGTAAAGCATTCCAAAGGTTAGCAATTGATGGTGATAACTTCGATAAATTGGGTCTTGGCTGAAATAATTAAGCGTGTCGTGCATCCAGCCCATATTCCACTTCATGCTAAAGCCTAAACCGCCAACCCATGTCGGACGGGTCACTTGCGCCCAACTGGTGGATTCTTCAGCAATCATTAGAGTGCCGATACATTCCGCATGGGTAATGCTGTTTAATTCACGTAAGAATTCAATGGCTTCAATATGTTCATTACCGCCGTAAGCATTGGGCAACCATTCACCTGCTTTGCGGGAGTAGTCTAAATATAACATTGAGGCAACAGCATCGACACGTAAGCCATCAATATGAAATTCTTTCAGCCAATACAGGGCATTGGAGATTAAAAAACTGCGCACTTCATGGCGGGCATAATTAAAAACGTATGTCCCCCATTCTTTATGCTCGCCTTTGCGTGGGTCGGCGTATTCGTATAGGGCTGTGCCGTCGAATTGGGCGAGTCCGTGCGCATCTTTGGGAAAATGTCCCGCGACCCAATCTAATAACACGCCGATTTGATGTTGATGGCAGTAATCGACGAAGTAGCGGAAGTCGTCAGGTGAACCAAATCGGCTGGTTGGGGCATAAAATCCCGTGACTTGATAACCCCATGAAGGGTCATAAGGATGTTCGGCAATGGGGAGTAATTCGATATGTGTAAAGCCTAATTCACGCACATAAGCGACTAAACGCGGGGCTAATTCACGATAAGATAAAAATTCGCCTGTTTCTGTGCGTTGCCATGAGCCTAAATGTACTTCGTAGATACTCATAGGACGCTTTAGCCATTGATTTTGTGCGCGTTCTGCGAGCCATTGTGCATCTTGCCATTGGTGTTGCGTTGGCGGAACAACATAGCAAGCGGTGCGGGGACGTTGTTCTAAACCTTGCGCGTAAGGGTCAGCTTTTAATGTAATTTGCCCTGTTCCACGCTGACGAATTTCAAATTTATATAAACTTTCAACGGGTAAATCAGGGATAAATAACTCCCACACGCCACTATTGCCCCGTACCCGCATCGGGTGCACGCGCCCATCCCATTGATTAAAATCACCAACAACACTCACCCGTTCTGCATGAGGCGACCAAACCGCAAATAAAACGCCTGTAACACCGTCGATAATGCGCGGATGCGCCCCTAAAAACGTATAAGCATGGCGATGTTTCCCTTCATTAAACAAATGCAAATCAAATTCGCTTAATTGTGGTGGAAAACAATAAGGGTCATATTGCTCATGCCATTGTCCCAACGTATCGCACCAACGAATTTTATAGATACTTGATACTGCATGAGGATTGCCCACCCATTCAAAAAAATCGGTATTTTCTAAACGGGTTAATGCCAATTGCGCGGGTAAAATCTGCACCACTTGCGCCTGTGGTAACAACACGCGGATAGAACACTTTTTACCCTGCACATGCCGTCCTAAGACTGCAAACGGGTCATGATGTGACGCAGATAAAATCCGCTGAATATCCGTTGTGATTCCTGTCGTCATGGCAATGAATCCATCCCTTTGGCAAATTTTATAACGATTATATAGAAGCCTGCACAATATTCGCTAAACGCACAAAATCCGCAACGCTTAACGTTTCCGCTCGTATTTGCGGGTCTATCTCTGCCTGCTGAATTTGCGCATCAGATAACAGACTTTTTAAATTATTCCGTAAGGTCTTCCGTCGTTGTGCAAACGCGCTCGTAATCACTCGCTGAAATATCGCCTCATCATTCGCAGGATAAGGCAATGTCTGATAAGGGATTAACTGCACAATACTCGATTCAACTTTCGGCGCAGGCGTAAACGACCCCGCACCAACATTAAATAACTTTTCTACATGACAACGATACTGCAAAGCCACCGACAACCGCCCATAATCCGCGCTATCAGGTTCAGCCGTCATACGGTCAACCACCTCTTTTTGCAACATAAACAACATATCACTAACAACAGGCGCGAAACTTAACAAATGAAATAACAACGGCGTAGAAATGTTATACGGCAAATTACCAATAATCCGCAAAGATTGACCTGCCTGCGCCAATTCGCCAAAATCAAAGCGCAACGCATCCGCCTGATACAAACGCAACTCACCCAATTTAGCACAAGCCTGTTGCAATAAACTGGCTAAATCTCTATCTATCTCAACAACGGTCAACTGCCCCAAGATTTCCAACAAGGGTAAAGTCAACGCCCCCCGCCCCGCGCCAATTTCGACAACTGACTGACCAGCACGCGGCGCAAAAGACTGGATAATTCGTTGAATTACATAAGTATCATGTAAAAAATTCTGTCCGAACCGTTTACGCGGTTGCGGGAACATATTGGACTGGCTCATAACAATCACTTTAATTGCACACACGCATTATTTTTAATCAAAATTGAGAAACACATTATGACACAAACCACCCTCCCACCGACTGCCCCACTCGTCATGGGTATCTTAAATGTTACGCCCGACTCCTTCTCTGATGGCGGTAAATACACAATCAAAGACAACGCCCTACGCCAAGCCGAACAACTCATTAAAGAAGGTGCGCAAATTTTAGATATTGGTGGCGAATCTACCCGCCCCAACGCCCAACCCGTCGAAGAACAAGAAGAACTTGCCCGCGTCATGCCGATTATCGAAGCCGTTTTAGCAGAATTTCCTATTCTCGTTTCCGTCGATACCTATAAAGCCAATGTGATGCGTGCCGCGATACAAGCAGGCGTGCAGATTATCAACGACATCGCCGCCCTTACTGAAACAGACAGTTTACAAGCTGTTGCCGAATCACCCAACGTGACTGTTTGCCTGATGCACAAACAAGGCACACCACAAACCATGCAAATTAATCCTACCTACGAAGACGTAAGTCGTGAAGTCTGCGACTACCTTCAAGCCCGCGCTCAAGCCTGTTTAGACGCAGGCATTGCCAAAGAACGCATCTGGCTCGACCCTGGATTTGGGTTTGGTAAAACCCCTGAACACAACTTACAACTGATGAACCGATTAGAACAACTCACCGCCTTAAACTACCCTGTACTTATTGGCGTATCGCGTAAATCGTTACTCGGCGCGGTGTTGCATAAACCCGTCACAGAACGACTTTATGGCAGTTTAGCCCTTGCCGTATTAGCGTTAAGCAAAGGCGCGAAAATCATCCGCACTCACGACGTAGCAGCAACGGTGGACATCGTTAAAACAACTTACGCAGTCTTACAAGAAAAGACAGGAGATTAAAAAATGGCAACCCGAAAAACAGCAAATACAAACAGCTATAAAACAAACTATGACAAACTAAAAACCATCGCCGACACCATGCGCGAAACTGAAAACATAGACATAGACCAACTGATACCCCTCGTAGAAGAAGCCAGCAAAGCCTATAAAGTCTGTCAAGAACGGATTGAAGCGGTAGAAAAGGTATTGAAGGGGGTGGAGTAAAGAAGAAACCCCCACCTAAAAATAGGATGGGGTTTCGTTTTTCATCGATAAAAACAATAGGGTTAACCTGAGTTAGGCAAGATTCTTTTAAAAAGATAACAGCTTATCTGAATCAGAATTCACAGGATTTTCAGGATTAGCAGGATTAAAAAGCGTGATCCACCTGACTTTTTGGTTTGAGGGTTTTAAATCCTGCTAATCCTGTGAATCCTGAAAATCCTGATTCAGACAATGTTTTAATCTTGTCTAATGAATCACGATGAAAAACAAGAGAGTAGTCTCTGCCAGTCCTTCAACCCTTTTCGCGTGTTCCGACAGACCTGCTAGGTTTTCAAAACCTAGCAGGTCTCTGTTTTATTTTATAAAACTCGCCGAACTCAGGTTAGTTTAGTATTTACTAAAAAAATAAAAATTAGTAGTCTAGTTGTATAGGTACGAATGTATTAGGTCGAAAAATACAATACAGTGGTTACAATGAAAATTCCTGAAAGCCCGCCGCCGTTTGAAAAATTTTTTAATCAAAAAGATATGACGAAAATCATATCTATTATCACGAATGCAAAAGTAGGTCCTGAAGACATCAAAGGGCGTTATTTGCATTGGGAAAAACTCAAGCATCTGATACCCCCTGAGGGATTAACCAGCGAAGAATATTGGTTTGCCACTAAAATCGCTAGGCAACATATCTCTAAAAAATTATCTTTTACAGATAAACACGGCAAGCCATTTTCATTTTGTGTGCCAGATAGTTTATATAAGGAGTTACATTGGTTAGATAAAAATGCAGCGGGCAGCATTATCATGAATCAGCCCATTACTAATCCACATACACGAGATACTTACTTAATAAGTTCTCTGATGGAGGAATCGATTAGTTCAAGCCAGCTTGAAGGTGCATCAACCACTAGAAACGTTGCAAAGGAAATGTTGCGACAAGGGAGAGAACCTAAAGATCATAGTGAGAAAATGATTTTTAATAATTATCAAGCGATGAGAGTTATTCGGGACTACAAAGAGGAAGATTTAACGCCCTCTTTAATTCTTCATCTGCATGAGGTACTGACAAAAGGGACATTAGATAATCCAGAAAAAGCAGGCAAATTCAGAGATGAATCGGATGACATTCATGTGGTAGATGCCAGTAAAGTTGAAATACTGCATACACCACCCCGCGCCAACGAATTAGCAATGCGAATTCAGAAGCTTTGTGATTTTGCAAATAAGATACATGAAGACCCATTTATTCATCCAGTGATTCAGGCGATTATCCTACATTTTATGATTGGTTATGATCATCCCTTTGTTGATGGAAATGGTAGAACTGCTAGAGCCTTATTTTATTGGGCAATGGCAAAACATGGTTATTGGTTAATGGAGTTTGTATCGATTTCTAGCATTATTAAACAAGCACCTATTCAATATGGGAATGCCTATTTGCACACAGAAACAGATAATAATGATATGACTTACTTTCTAGTTCATCAGACTGGTGTGATTAGAAAAGGGATAAGTGCGTTACATGATTATTTGTCTAAGAAATCCTTAGAAATTGAAGAAGTAGAAAAATGGTTAGAAAATTCAGAGGCAAAAGGACAATTAAATCACAGACAATTGTCTTTATTAAAACATGCGTTAAAAAATCCAACCTTTATCTATCGTATCCAAGAACATCAGGCATCCCATGCTATTAGTTACCAAACAGCAAGGACGGACTTATTAAAAATGTCAGATGATTTAAATTTACTGAGAAAAAGAAAATATGGTAACTCTTTCGTTTTTGTTGTTCCGCCAGATTTAAAAGATAAGTTGATTAATGGTAAAAGAAAGGGTAGTACTAAAGAAGCTGGGTTTTAGTCGTTACTCTAACCTGAGTTCGGCGAGTTTCTATTAAAAAGACGACAGCTTGTCTGAATCAGAATTAACAGAATTTAAAACCCTTAAACCAAGAAATTAATGCGAATCACGCTTTTTAATCCTGCTAATTCTGAAAATTCTGTGAATTCTGATTCAGACAAAAAAAGACCTACTAGGTTTTCACTTAAATTTAAACCACTTTATGATACGTTTACTATAGTTAAACCTATTTCTTGCCTCCCTCATATAGCTCCCAATAACGCCCTGCAATCGCTTGCCAATCAAATTGCTCGACAAATGTTCTGCCTGCGTTGCCTAATCGATAACGAGCGGTTGTATCCGTGATTAATTGAATAATTGCCTCAACAAACGCATTCATATCATCTTCAATCATAATGCTTTGTCCATTAATCACGGGAATTCCTTCCGCGCCTTTAGCGGTCGCAATCACAGGCAAACTACTGGCAAAATACTCCAAGATTTTCATCCGTGTACCGCCGCCATCTTGTAACGGCACAATCGCAATATCAGCAGCTTTTAAATATGGGGCGACTTCATCGACAACACCTGTAAAATGCAAATCAGGGTGATTTTTTTGCGCAGGCGGATATTTGCCGACTGCTAAACATTTTGGATAGTAACCCCGTTGATTTAATGCGGGTAATATCACGTTATCGATTAATTCTACTGCTTGACGATTGGGCGGATAGAGATAAATACCATGAAAAACAAGGACAATATCATCTTGACTGATGCCATATTGTTGGCGAATTTGTTCAGGAGATGGGCTAGGATGATTAAAAGCGTTTAAATCCACGCCATGCGGGATTAACGTTAATTGTTGATTAGGAACGCCAACTTGTTCCAATTTTTCTAAATCTGCTTGTGAAACGACGATAACATTATCCGCAGTGCGACATAAACGAATTTCTGTCTCACGCATAAAGGTTTCCGTTGCACTAGAAACATTGTAAGTCCTTGCAATTCTTGCAAATTCTACATTGTGTTCTACAATGCTGGTTTGTCCGCGAAAAAGGAAATGCGCCCAGCGACAAGCGTCTAAATAAGCGGGGAATTCTGCTTGATAAACATCAATTTTTTTCTGTAAAGCGACGTATAAAACCCGTAAACGGAAATTTTTATCTAACAGGGGGAAAAATAAAAAAGCGTCGTCTAACGGGATGCCGTATTGTGCCTTTAAGGTCTGGCGTAGGGTTTCTTCAGGTTGTGCCCACAGGCGACGCAGTAAACGCGGGTAAAGCTCTTCGCGCATTGCACCATTTTGGAAAATATAAAATTTTTCGCGGTCTGCGGTGATTAAATAAACTTCGTCATAGAGTGAGGAAAGGGCGCGGGCGGTGTGGTAAATCTTCGCTGCCGCGCCGTGGTCAACGGGGAAAACGTCGTGACGGGTGACAATCGCAAGGTGTTTTTGATGCCGATTTTTCAGGCGATTCGCTAAGGGCATAAAAAAGCGGTTCACCACTGCGCGATATAGCAGTTTAACGCCTTGATTAAGATGTTTAAATCGTGTTTTTAAGCGACGTTGTTCGGCGATATCTTGCCAAAGGGTGACTTGTTGCGCAGTTTCAGCTTGTTGCTGATGTAATTGTGCAATCTCCTGTTTTAACCGTTCGCATTCTGCCCAGCTTTGCAGTTTGGCTTCAGTGATTTGTGTCGCTAAGACTTGTTCAGCGGTTAATTGCGCTTTTACGCTTTCAAGTTGCTGTTGTAACTGTTGCGCGTCTTGTTCATGGCTAAAGCGTTTTGCTAATGCCATAAAGAAGTGGCTACGTTTGTCGAGTTTGTGCGGGTTACGACAGAAGTCGACCAGCGGTTGCGTGGTTTTTTCCCAGTTAAATTGTTCTAAAATCAAGCGTTGTGCATTCGCGCTTTTTTGTGCAAGGTTTTCTTGTCCTGTAATAATGCGACTCACAACGCTTGCAAGGGCTTGGTCATCATCGGAAGGAATTACCCAACCTGCATCATATTCACGAATTAAGTCAGCAACTTCTAAAAAGTCGTTGCAAATTACAGGCAAGCCACAGCGTAAATAGTCGATGACGCGGAAGGAAAAACTTAGTTCGCGTTCACAGTTTTTTGTGCCTAATTCAATGCCGATATCTGCTTGTAAATAAAATTGTTCCATTTCGTTATAGGGCATTAAATCGGATTTGTGCAGAATATGCTGATAACGGTCTTCTTCAGGCAGTTTTAGGCTAATTGCTTCACCGCCCGCTAGTGGATATTTGCCAACAACTAAATGCAGTTTCCCGCGTGCGTGTGTGTCTAAAGTGCGCATAATGACGAGCATCCACGCGGATGGGTCGCGCCATGGCCAAATCACGCCCCCATAGACAAAAGCGGGCTGATGGTCGGGGGCAGGGGTTGGACGTTGTGGCAGTTGTGGATTGGCAGAAATAGGAATTAAATCTAGGGGATTGGATTTGCAACTGATACCGCTCATTAATAACCAGCTGATATGAAACCCTTTTTGCCGTTTGGTGCAGCATAGAAAGTGGTCGGCACGGCTGAGGGTGTAAATATAATCAATCAGTTCTAATTCGACGTTGTGTTGTTCTTGAAATTCAGCCTCAAGCAATCGGGGAGCGAGTAGGTCTAAAACGATAGGAATTGGGAAGTTTTCAGGCAATTGGCGCATGATTTCCCAATAACCGACAATTAACACAGCGGGCTGATGTTGCGCAATCAGGGCTTGTAAGTGTTGGTAGTCTTGGTAAGGGGCGAGCGTGACTAGCGATTGTTCAGGAATCGTGCGCACGGTGTTGGCTTGTGTGGCGTAAATAACCTCAAAACCCTGATGTTTTAAGCCCATTGCTAATCCCCACGCTCGAATTCCGTTACCTGTAACGGATTCGCCTGTAACAGGGAACATGCCATGCGTAATTAAGAAGATTTTGCGGTTTTTTTGTTCAGAACTTTCTGAATTTATTATTAAATCTGTTTGTTGAGTTGAGTTTGACACGGTATTTTTTGTTTTTTGTAATAAAACTTCTAAAGTGGAACAGGTAAAGTCGATTTGTTGCCCGTCTGGGAGTTCGTTGGCGAGCGTTTCTGCTAATTCGGCATCGATAGAGATTGCGCCGACATTGCGACATAAGCGTAGTGTTAAGCCTGATTCGTGGAAAAAGCGTAAATAATCGGCGTAGGTGTAGCGATTAATATGCGGATTTTCATAGACTTGATAAGTCAGTGCTTGTGCGAATTTTTCGCCCCATTGTTTGGCGAGTTTGGCGAAAAATGTTGCTTTATCAAGCCGTAAATGGTCATAAGGGCGTAATAGATGGGCGTATGAATCTGGTTCAGTGAAGCGCATCCAGTGCCCATTGTACTCAAACCAGAGATGATGCCCAATTGCTGACGACCATAAAGGGCCAAAATAGCCGTATATCATGCCATTAGGTTTTAATAAGCGTGACATTTCGCGCATTGCGATTTGAAAATCATGAATATGTTCAAACGCAGCAATGTTGAAAATGAGGTCGAAACTTTCATCTTCAAACGGTAAAGCACGAATATCACCATGACATAAAACAATTTTATCGGTTATTCGTTGTTTAGCGGTTTTATCTTGCCAATACCAGTTATTAATCCCGACCCCGCGTTGCATTCCCGCTAATTCTAATTCATATAAGACATTTGCATTGTCTGCGCCAATTTCTAGGATATTTTTACCGCGTATATCAACCGCTTGTTTTAAAGCAGTTAAAGCGTCTTTTTGATAATCCGCTAATTTCCCATCTAAAAATGGCGTTCCTATAGGGTTAAATAATTGATTTAATGAAATTGTTTCAAGCGATGAATTGATAGCTGTCGTATTGGCTGGTCTATTGAATAAGCTGAAGAAAAATTGATTTTTCGCCGTTAATAAATGGCTGATAACGGGCTGTGAAAATGAGGCAGGTAGCCAGTTTGCAAGGGCTTGATTTTCTGTAATAACAACGTCAATCGCTGTATTTTTTAATAAATTTTGTAATGCCTGTGCATCAGGACAGACGACGCATTGACAAGCCGTTATTGCTATCGTCGCGTTGTGGGCGTATGCGGCGGTGCTTGCCCAAATGACATTGAAGCCGTGCTGACTGATTTGTTGGGCTAATTGCCATGCATAAACCGTTTCAGTGAGGGGCGTTTCTGCGGTTGGAGTGGCATAATCGGTGAGAATTAAAACAGTATAAGTTTGTTGAGTGGTCATTGATGCATTAAATGGTTGTGCATTTCCCGCTTGTGTGATGGAGAAACAAGCGGGAAACAGTGCGATTTTATGATATTTGTTTGTCTTCTAGCCCCATTTTTTTAACCGCTTGTAACAATTGTGTTAATTTCCCTTGTTGTTCTGGGGTACTGTGGGCAAGCAATTTTGTGAGAAAAGCCGCAAGGCTTAAGTTTTGTACGTCTTGGCTAGAAAAAGCAGGATTGGTTAAAATGGCTTTTAAATCTAGGGTTAAATCGCCTTTTGCGTCTTCTGCTAAGTAATTTTTAAACAGTTGTTGGGTGGTTTGGCTGTTATCGACAAAGCCATCAATCGCTTTTGCCATTGAGGTTGCGCTGAGAATTTGTTCAAAAAAGCGACTATCACCGCCGATAATATCAATTTTCGCGGTTTTTAAGGCTTCTGCTAACACAGCTGCTTGCATTTCTGCGGTGACTTTTTGCGCATCCATCCGCAATTTTTCAACGTCGAGTTGTTGCGCCATGCGTAAGCGGAATTCTTCGTGTACTTTGCCTGTTTCGCTGAGTGCATCTAACGATTTGAATTTCTCGGCTAATCCTGCCGCTTCAGCTAGGAAACGTTCTTGTAAGGCTTTAGCCTCAGCAATTCCTTGCTTCTCAACTGCTTGGGCATTGGCTTCTTTAATTTTAACATCTATCATGCCTTGTTTTTCTAACGCGCTTGCCATCGCTTCTTTTACCCGAGCTTGAGCAAGTCCTTTTTGTTCTTCGCCTGTTGCTTCAGCTTGGAGTTTTTCCAGTAAGGCTTTTGCTTGAGCAATGCCATCTTTTTCGGTTAAGGCAATTTCTGCCTCTTTGACCCGCGCTTGGGCTAGCCCTTTTTGCTCTTCGCCCGTTGCTTCGGCTTGGAGTTTTTCTAGTAAGGCTCTTGCTTGGGCAACGCCTTCACGTTCAATGGCGAGGGCATTGGCTTCTTTGACTTTGACATTGGCAAGCCCTGAAGCAGCTTGTTCGGCTTGAACCCCTTCGGCAAGACGGATTTTGGCAAGGGCTAATTTATCTGCTGTATCGCGTTCTGCATCAGCAAGGGTGATTTTTTCTAGGGCTTTGAATTTTGACGCTTCGTGTGAGGCTTCTGCCGCTTTGATGTCGGTGACTAATACTTCTTGGGCGATGGCTTCGGCTTGAATAATTTTGGTTTGTTTTTGGCGATTGGCTTCAGCGAGAACACGTAATTCTTTGGTGCGTTCTTCTTCTTCGGCAACGGTTTTTTCGACTGCAACTCGTTCACGGACAACGTGGGCAATGTCGCGTCGTTGTTCTTCTAGGGCTTTCTCTTTTTCAATCCGTTGTAATTCAATTTCACGCTCACGATTAACAATTTCTTGTTCTTGCGCGAGTTTTACCCGTTCAGATTCAATACCAACCACACGTAAGCGATTTTGTCCTGCTACTTCGATTTCACGTTGTTTGTTTTCTTCTTGGATGGCGAGTTGTTCTTCAGTGTGTTTGCGAGCAGTTTCTGAGCGGAGGCGTTCTTGTTCGGCGACGGTCGTCATTTCTGCTTGCTCATGGTCGCGGACGTTTTGAATTTCGCGGGCTTGGCGGGCTTCTGCGTCGGCTTGTTGGCGTTCGAGTTCTAAAATGGCTTCTTTCGCTTCGACGTTTTGCTTGGTGATTTTCATCTTTTCCTGATTTTTGAATTCATTGGTCAGGACGTTTTGATTTGCGGTTAATTCGGTAATTTTGCGTATCCCTTGTGAATCAAGGATATTACTGGGGTCTAAATCGGTTAATGGGGTTTGTTCCAGATAGTCGATGGCGGCATCTTCTAGGACATAGCCGTTTAAGTGTGTGCCGATGAGTTCAATAATTTTGTCGCGGAAGGAGTCGCGTTCTTTGTAAAGGTCTTCAAAGTCCAGTTGTTTACCCACAGTTTTGAGGGCTTCGGAGAATTTGGCTATAAAGAGTTCTTCTAAGGTTCTTTGGTCTGAGGCGCGGGCGCAACCGATGGATTGGGCAACTCGTAAGACATCTTCAGGGGTTTTGTTGACACGTACAAAAAAGGTGACTTTGATGTCAGCGCGAATATTGTCTTTACAAATTAAGCCTTCTCGTCCTCGTCGGTCTATTTCTATGGTTTTGAGCGAAATATCCATAACTTCTGCTTTGTGAACAACAGGTAACACAATACGACCTGTAAAAGTTACAACGGGTTCAGACTTCATGGTGTTGACGATAAGTGCTTTGCCTTGTTCTACTTTTTTGAAAAAGTGGAAGATGAGAAAGAGCACACCAAAGAGGATAAATGCGAGAATGAGAATACTGGTTAGAACAAGTCCAAGGGAAAGAGTCATCTTAAATTCTCCATGTTTGGTGATGAGTTAACGGCGGGTTAATCCTAAGCATTTCATATTAGTTTCATATTAAAACATCAAAATAGTAGGATAACTAGTTGCGATTGTTATTATTTAAGGCATGATATAAGGGTTTTTACTTAGGGCTTTGGCTAATTCTATGCATAATTTTAAGGGTATTCAGTTTAGCGATGTTAATTAGTTTTGTTTTACCTATTTCTGATTTTATCATGAAAATAATGAATAATTTAAAATGTAGAAATTTGAATTTATTTGTTTTCTTTTTATTTAGTTTTTATACCTTGTCGCTACGGGCAGAACCGATTGTATTAAAAATTCACACGTGGACAGGGTATGTAAAACCTTATGAAAAAGAGTTTCAGGCGTATGCAAAAACACAATGTCATGAAGATATTCAGTTAGAGGTTACTTATGCGACAGGCTTAACTTCTTTTGTTGAGCAATTGACACAAAATACAGCGGATTTAATTAGCCCTGCAAATGATGTGATTGAGCACTTATGGCAAAAGCAATTAATTCGTCCTTTGGATTTAGAGAAAATTCCTAATTTTAGACAAGTTAATCCCATTATTTTACGACATGGTTTTTATCGGTTGGAGGGGCAGGTATATGCCGCACCGTTTACTTTTGGGCCTTATGCCTTAGCGTACAATAAAGACCGTATGCAAGCACCGACTTCTTATGTCATTTTATGGGATGAACGCTATCGTAAACGAGTTTCTATCAGTGGTGATTTTTATGCGGCAAATATTTATATGGTCGCCTTGTTTTTAAAAATTCCAGAAAGTCATTTATTCAATTTAAGCGATACAGAACTATCAAAAATTAAAAATAGATTATCTCTTTTACATACGACACAAATTTATCGATATTGGGAGAGTAATTTAGAACCAAATGATATGAATGAATTAGATGTTGGTATGGACTGGGGCGTTGGTGTGCATATGATTAATGCACGGGGTGGTAATTGGGATTTAGTGATTCCTGAGGAAGGGGCAACGGCGTGGGTTGATAGTTGGGTAATGGCAAGTGGTATTGCTAATAAAAAAATTGATGCTGCCTATTGCTTTATTAATTTTATGTTGAGTGCAACAACACAGGCGCAGGTGATGCGACAAACGGGATATGGGGGGACGAACCTCTATGTTTCTCGCTATATGAGTGTGAAAGAACAAATTATTTATCATGTGACCGACCCTGATTATCTGCGCAGGCTGATTTTGTGGCAGCCATTACCGACTGACATATTAGAAAAATATGAAGCCATATGGAAACAGGCAACTCAAAACTGATGTTTTCGCTAAATTATATGATAAATACAAAATTATCTTCATTACATCAACGCATTTTTTGGTTGGTTACAGGTTCTGTTGCTGTTGTTGCTGTTTTATTAAGCGCATTTTTTTTCGTTACTGTTTATACCGCGTTGCATAATCATATTAGTGAAAACAGTCATTTAATTCTTAGCTACTTGTCGAATAATGTTGCATTGTCTTTAGAGCAAGAAAATTATTCGATGATTGTGAATCTTTTTGATGGGGTCTCGAAAACAGGGGATTTAGTCAATGTGTGGCTATTAGATCAGAGTAAATATGTCCTTATTTCTACTGATGAAACTGCAACAGGTTTATTGTTTCCACTTGATATTGCCAAACATGCTGGATTTGCAAGTTTAACTTTAGAAAATCAATATACCATTGCTATTTTGTCGAATGATGCTGTCGTTGATCAGGTCAGCCGACTGTTATTATTAGGAATAGTTATTGCCTTAGCGGTATTATTTACATTATTGCCTTATTGGATTCATCGTTTAACGCATAGCTTAACCAATCCTATTCATCAAGCCAGTCGGGCGGCGGTACAAATGGCTTATGGTAATTTTGATATTCATCTGACTTCTTCTCAAATTCGTGAAATAGATACGTTAGTTGATTCTTTAGCCAATATGTCAGCGCAGTTAAAGGACTTAACGAATCATTTAGAGCAAAAAGTTGATGAGCGTACAATACAATTAGCACAAGCAAATCAAGAAATTTCTTTGTTAAATAGTCGCTTGAAAACAGAAAATATACGCATGAGTGCTGAATTAGATGTGACTCGGCGTTTACAAATGATGTTATTGCCTTCTGAGGATGAATTAAAACGTATTTCAGATTTGGATATTGCGGGATTTATGGAACCTGCTTCTGAAGTCGGTGGCGATTATTACGACGTATTGTGTCATAACGGACGGATTAAAATTGGAATTGGCGATGTTACAGGGCACGGCTTAGAAAGCAGTGTTTTGATGCTGATGGTACAAACAGCGGTTTATACCTTATTGACGAATGAAGAGCGTAATCCGATTCGCTTTTTAAATGCTTTAAACCGCACAATTTATCATAATGTCCAGCGGATGAATTCAGATAAAAACTTAACGTTAGCCTTGTTAGATTATGAAGATGGTTATTTATGGTTGAGTGGTCAACATGAAGAAATTCTCATTGTGCGAGAAGATGGCAATATTGAGTTGATTGATACAATGGATTTAGGGTTTCCTATTGGTTTAGAACAAGAAATTAGTCATTATATTGATCAAGCCCATTTGAAATTAGAGACGGGTGATGTTGTTGTGTTATACACTGATGGAATTACAGAAGCAGAAAATACTGCACATGAACATTATGGTTTAAATCGATTAATTAATGCAGTAAAACGCTCGCATCAACTCGATGCACATGCTATCCGTCAAGCGGTGATTCATGATTTACATCGCTATATCGGACAACAAAAAGTCTATGACGATATTACCTTATTAGTCTTAAAACAACGTTAGCGTGATAATTAACTATGCCTTATTTTTGTTGTAATCAAGTGCAAGCCTTAGAAAAAACGTTTAAAGCGATTCAACTACAACGAATGCAGGGAATTCCTATTGTAAATCCTGCATTACAAGTTGAGGCAATTAATTTTCAAGTGTGGGAAAAATATTGTGTTGGCATCCTTATAACACCTTGGTTTATGAATTTATTGGTATTACCAGATAGTACCGAACAATTACATTATTCACCTAAAAGTGATGAAAAAATTACTTATCATTTTCCATCAGGAGAATATGAGTTTTTAGTCTGTTATGAAGAAAGTTTAGGGATTTATCATAGTTGCTCGCTTTTTTCCCCCATGTTTGATTTTACAACGCAAGAAATAGCAAAACAGACCGCTCAACAAGTCTTAATGTTGTTAATGCAACCTGTTGAGTTAATGGAAAAGAAAGGAATTTCACGGCGGGATTTATTACGTGGGAAAGCCAGAGAGTAATTTAATCACGTGTTTAATACGTTTTTAAAAGCTTATATAGTAACCGTACTATAAAACGATGCGAAGGACTGGCAGTCCTCACAGGACTGCCAGCCCTAAATTTAAATCACTTTGTGGTACGTTTACTATAATTCTGCTAATTCTGAAAATTCTGGTTCAGACAAGCTGTTGTCTCTTTAAAAGAATCTCGCAGAACTGGGGTTATTTAACAGCGTTTAATAATTAATAACGTCATATCATCAAAAATTGGAGCTTGTCCCAAATGTTGCTGAACATCGGCGACAATCGCTTGCTTCACTGTTTCAACGCCACTTGTCCATGTTTGTTGTATGACATGGCATAAGCGCGGGACACCATATAACGTCTTATTCAACGCACGGGCTTCTGTAATCCCATCTGTATATAAAACAATCCCCTCTCCTACCGCTAAAGGGATTTCTAAATGCTGTAAATAGGCTTGAATATCTGTTTCTAAACCGATAGGAAAACCCAGCTCTAAGGTATTAATCCGTTTTACGACCCCATCGCCGCGAACATGCAATACTTCTTCATGTTGCCCACATAAACGCACAATACCCGCTTGATAATCTAAAAGTAATAATGTCAGGGTTTTATCAGACTGCATACGCTCAACATTGGCGTAAATAGCGCGATTAATAACCGTTAAAAAGCTTTCTAAATCATCAACCTGATTTTCTAATAAAGTGCGTACTGCCATTTGCACCATCAGCATCAAAACACCGCTTTCTAAACCGTGTCCCGTTACATCACCAATACCACAGACAACCCGCCCATCACGTTGTAAAACATCATAATAATCTCCACCAACTTCATCAGCAGGCAACATAAAACCGACAATTTCTAACGGTTGAATTTCACTTAATTCTATAGGCTTGGGTAACAGCATTTGTTGTAAACGCTGGGTTACTTCTAATTCTGCACCCATACGTAAGTTTTCAGCATGTAATTGTTGATTTAACGTGGTAATTTCTGCATTAGCGCGTGCTAATTCTTCAGTCCGTTGTGCAACTAACGTTTCTAAATTATCGGCATGATGCCGAATAGCAACATGTGCGTGTTCTAGCTCATCGATAAATCGCGCATTTTCTAAAGAAATTGCAATTTGTGAACACAAAAGTTTTAAAACGGTTAAGCGTTCAGGGGTAAAAGTTCCCGTTGTTAAATTATTTTCTAAATAAAGCACGCCAATCAGGTTTTTTTGATAAACCAATGGCAGGCATAAAACCGATTTTGGCTGTTTTTGTACGGTATAAGGGTCATTTGCAAACACATCATCTTGACAAGCATCTGCAAGTACAACAGGCATTTGGGTACGTGATACATAGCTAACGACAGCTGTCGATAGGCATAAACAGGGGTCTTGACAATGCGCGTGGTCTAGCGGGATATTTTGCAAAATTTGAATATTATCCATTGCGACATTGCCATATGCACCGAGCACTAACTGTCCTTGTTTTTTCAAAATAAGCCAGCCCTCTTCCGCGCCTGCATTTTCAATCACAACACGCATTAAGCGTTCTAATAAATGATGCAAGACAAATTCGCTAGAAATTGCTTGCGAGGCTTTGATAACGCTGGCTAAATCTAATTGACTTTTTGCACCGATGGTGATGAATGAATGCGCCCCGTAAGAGCTGGTCATTGTTGCTGTGACAGTTTGCCCGTCGTTGCTATTCAGCCGTCCTTCAGGTAGCAAACTGAGCAGTTGCGGATACATTTTTTCTAAATCAGCTAATTTACATTTCGCGCCCCATAAGTAATAACCATATTGGGCTTTTTTCATGTATAACTGGGCAATGTCGCTTTTACCACGTGCTAACCAGAATTTTGCCGCTAATTCATTGGCGAGGGCTTCATTTTGGGTGTATTCGTATTGACTGGCGGAGGCAATGGCAAGGTCATAATGTTCCATCGCACTTAAAACATCCTGTTCTAAACGCGCCATTTCTGCCTTAATTAACAAATATTTATGTAAAAAATTTGCTTCGCAGTTTTCCGCCCAGTGTTGTAATTTGCGCTGATTTTGTTCTAATCGTTGCCAGTAGCGGGTTTTTTCTTCAGCACTAAAACTGGGATAACAGGCGATAATGCTGAGGGATGTGTAAAAATTATGTTCTGCAACAGGTGCTAACGTTACTAGCGCATAAATAACATCATCGGTTTCTAGGGCAAGTTCTAAGGCTTTATGATAATCCCCATATAAATAATAAAGTTGGCATTTACTGACATAGTAGCGACAGACAGGGGCAAGATTTTTATTTTTGTGGCATTGGGTTAAATAATCCGCTTCAGAAAGATTATCGAGGTGAAAACTTTCTTTATCGGTTGTTCGTCCTGTCAGATTCCAGATGATGAGTTGATAACCTAACATAGAATCAATGGCTAATTGATTTTTTGTTTTTTCTGCAAAATTGAGATATTTTGGCGAATACTCGCTTAATATAGTTTCTAGTGGTTTACCTTCATAAAATGCATGTGTCAGTAAATGAACAAGGGTATAGCTAGCAAATTGCAATTCTCCGCCATCAACGCCTGCTTTAAAAGCCTCTTCGCTAATTGCATCCGCTTCACGTAAATGTTTTACCCAAATCAAAGACATGTTTGCAAATAATTCCCATGCCTTACATTTTTGTGCTAATCCGTTGTAACGGTCGGCTAATTTCATGCCCATTGTGCCGAAGGCGTAGGCAGTTTGATAATCACCCAATACTGCCCCAAGCACGATGCCATAACAGGAATAACCCATTGCAGCCTCTACAGAATTTCCGTATTGCAGGGATAAGTTCACCGATTTAGCAATGATGACGTATAACAGGGCGGGATTAGAAAAATAGGTTGCACCGATTAAATTATTCATTAAACGAATTTCAATCTGTTTTTCAGGCAAACGCATATCAGGCGCGTTGAGTAGGGCTGCAATGGGGCGTTGTCCTAAATTTTTGGTGACTTGTTGCATTTCTGTGAATAAGGCGGCGCGTAAGTCATCTGTGGGTAAATCAACACCGAGTAACCGTAACGCTTGTCGTCCTGCTTCGGTCGCAAGGACATATTGGGCTTGCATGGTGTATTGAATAATCAACGCATTATAAATATCTGCTTTTTCCAACACGGTACGAGCTTGCGCGATTGTGTGTTGTACTAATCGCTCAGACTCAGAAAAATATCCATTTAAATAAGCCGCTTCAATCAATTCTCGGTGTAAGGTGTAGCTTAGGTCGTAGTAATACGTCCACATGGCAGAGCCTGCAAGCGCGTTTAACGATTGGCGACAGTTGCTTAAGTATGTCCATGAGGCTTGATAAGCGGTTGCTAGTTTGGCTTTTTGTCCTGCTTCTAAGTTTAAACGGGCTAATTCAATGAGTTCATTAGCATCCGTCATTAAGGGTTGACCTAAATTTAAATGGTCAACAATTTCAAATAAGTTATCGCTTCTTTCTTGTGGGGTAAGATTTTGAATCAGTAAACGTCCAATACTTAAATGCACGCTTTGTTTTTGGTCGTTGTTAATTAAGGCGTAAGCCGCTTGCTGAACGCGGTCGTGTAAAAAACGATAATGTGCAATGAGTAAGACAGATTCATCTTGTGGGTCTATTTCTAGGGTAGAAACAGGTAGGATTAAGCCTTCTTGAATAGTGGGGAGTAGGGTATAAAACGTTTCTTTTAAACGATGTTGATAGATGGTTGCGAGGGTTTGCAGTGAAAATTGGTTGCCAACACAGGCAGCGAGTTGTAGCACTTGTTGCGTAGCAGGTGGTAATTTACGCAATTTAGCAATCATTAAATCGACGACGTTGTCAGTAATGCCGTAAGCGTGGATTTTTTGCACATCCCACCGCCAACAGGCTTGTTCAAAATCAAAGGTAAATAGCCGTTCTTGATGTAATGTTTTTAAAAACTGAGTGCTAAAAAAAGGATTTCCTTGAGTTTTTTGAACGATTAATTCGGCTAAGGGTTTAACCGCTTCAATATCGCTGTGTAAGGTGTCAACTAATAAATGGGTTACATGTACCAGTTGCAAGGCAGATAAGGTGATTTGACTGATATTGACTTGTTCACGGCGTAATGTGTCTAAAGTCAACATTAAGGGGTGACTCATATCGACTTCGTTATCACGATATGCACCGATTAATAATAAATGGCGGGTTTCTTCATCCGTTAAAATTAGTTCTAATAATTTCAAGGTTGCTGAGTCTGCCCATTGTAAATCGTCCAGAAATAAAACTAAGGGATGTTCGGCTTGAGCAAAAACGCGGAGAAATTGGCGAAAGACATGATTAAATCGATTTTGTGCGGCAGTTGGCGGTAAAACTTCAACGGGGGGTTGTTTACCAATAATTAGCTCTACTTCAGGTAGGACTTCAATCACAACTTGTCCATTACAACCTAATGCGTTTAGTAATCGCTCGCGCCATAAACGCACGCGCTCCGTGCTTTCCGTTAATAATTGACGCACTAAATTAGCAAAGGCTTTTACAACCGCACTATAGGGAATATTGCGTTGAAATTGGTCGAATTTTCCTGCACAGAAATAGCCACGTTGTTGGGTAATGGGTTTGTAAATCTCTTGTACTAGCATAGACTTACCAATTCCCGAATAACCTGCAACCAGCATGAATTCTGTTTGTCCTGCATTGACCCGTTCAAAACTGGTTAATAAAACGTCTAATTCTTGTTCACGCCCATATAATTTCTGTGGAATGTGAAACCTATCCCAACGGTCTTTATTTCCAAATTCAAATGGTTGAATATTCCCGTGCTCTTGATATTGTACTAAACAGCCAATTAAATCGGCTTTTAAACCAAACGCACTTTGATAACGAGATTCTGCTGTTTTTGCAAGTAATTTCATTATCATGTGTGAAATTGTATGGGGGACTGTTGGATTTAGTACATGGACGGCTGTTGGACGTTTTGCGATATGACAATGTACTAATTCTAGTGCGTCACTGGATTCAAACGGTGGATGTCCTACCAGCATTTCATAAAAAACAATGCCTAAGGAGTATAAGTCTGTTCGATAATCGACAGAGCGGTTCATCCGTCCTGTTTGTTCAGGCGACATATACAGCAATGTCCCCTCAAGTAAATCAGGGTTGCATAACGTTGGATTTTCTGTGTGAAGTTTTGAGGAAATACTAAAATCAGTCAGTTTTATCTGTTTTTTTTCTAAATTAATAATGATATTCGCGGGTTTAATATCTTTATGAATAATATGATGAACGTGTAATTCACCGACTGCATGGGCAAGTTGAATGGCTAATTCAAGAAAGAGGGGGACATCTATCGTTTTCTGTTTATCTAATAAGGTGCGCAATGATTCACCGTGATCATCTTCAAAAATCAATACCCACGAGTTATTGCACTTGTGTAAGCCGTAAGGTTTTACAATTCCTTGTAAATTCAAGCCTTGTGTCACTTGATATTCATGGTGAAATTGCGCAATACGACGCGGTTCAAGATATTGATTTTGCAAACCTTTAATAATAACGGCTTGGTGATCTTTTTTACGATACCCGCGATAAACAACGGTTTTTATACCATCATAGATTTTTTCTGTGATGGCATAATCGGTTAATTCAATCATGACTTACTCTCCATCCCCCAATCTACTGCTTTGTTTCTGTCTTTTATAAAGTGAGTATAAAGCAAAACCAGCATTGTGTAGCATCACACGGATTTATCTCAGTAGGGGCTTGGATACGCACTGGTTAATAAAAACGCTAATATGCAGCGCGACATTCGGTCTATTAAGCATGTACAACGGTTTTACAAGCAGGGTATTGACTGCACATAAAAAAGGTTTTTCCTGCATGTTGCCCTGTTTTTGGGGAAACCCGTTTCATCGGTTCGCCACACTGAGGACAGGTTTTTGTGGCGGGTGTGGCAGTTGTTGGCTGGCTGGTTGTGAATAAATTTAACTGTAAGTTGTCCATTAATTGTTGTTTTAAACTGGTTAAATCATAGGTCTCGCTCACGATAACGTGCATCATCGGAATTTTTGCTGTTTCTAATGCAATATCAACAAATTTATCATGCAGTTGTGTACTTAACGGTTTATTAGCATCAAATGGCTCTTCGATAGCAACAACACCACAGACCGCAAAACTTTGTTGATGACAGATAACAAAATCTAACCGTTTTTGGCGTAAGCGTTCTAAAGCGGTGCGTCTTGTTTTTATATCACCGACATCGGCTAATGTTTCTAATACTTCGGCAAGATGTACTTTAGCTAATAAGATATAGGGTTGATTTTGTAAAATTTGATGCAGGGCTAGAAACAAGGTGCTTTCTGTCGTGGATAATAAACTGGCTTTCGCTTGATAGGGGTAGCTGTTTTCGTTGAGATGTCCTGTGTGCAATTGTTGGGCAATGGGATATTCAGAGGTAATTACGGCAGGGTGTTCAAATGTTTGCTTTTTATCACTTTCACCATAAATAGCAACATCGGGTAAATCCGTTGTGTATAAATTGCGATACCACCATGAACTTTTTTTGTTTTTATAAGCACCTTGTTTGGGTTGTTCAATCACTCCAAACCGCGCTTGTTGGCGTTGATGGTAGGCGTAGGCTAAAACGAGTATTAATAAAAAACTTAAAATAATTAATGCAATCAAGCTAATATCTATATTCATTATTTTTAAACTAATTGGGTTATCGGCAAATGGTTAATAATTTAAAAAACTCATATGATACAATACTATAAGTTAATTTCAATAAAAAAGGCGAGTAAATTCATGGGGTTTCCGTGAATGACTCGCCGTTTTAGCAAACAGGCTTTCTTTATTCTTTGGATGCCTCGCTGTAAGCATCATCAGATACTGTTGTCCATGCGTCATTATCTGCTTGGAATGCAGTGAAAGAATCATAAACCTTTTTAAATAAAGGGTCTTTTGCTGATTCTTCGGTTAAGACTTCTTTCGTTAAACGCCGTAATTCTTTCAACACTTCAGGCGGAAATGGTAAAACATTTACTTTATATTTTTCTTTTAATTCCCGTAAGGCTTTGTTATTAGAGGCTTCAAATTCGGCATACATGGTAACATTTAAGGAGCTTGCCGCGCTTTCCACAATTTTTTGCAAATCAGGTGGTAAAGAATCCCATGCTTTTTTATTGACAATCACCTCAAGTACCGTACCAGGTTCATGCCAACCTGGATAATAATAATATTGTGCCGCTCGATATAAGCCTAAACGTTCATCATGGAAAGGCCCTACCCATTCTGTTGCATCAATGGTTTTCCGCTCTAATGCGGTATAGATTTCACCACCTGCTAATAACACAGGTGTTCCGCCTGCTTTGGCAATCACTTTGCCACCTAAACCAGGAATGCGCATTTTAAGACCTTGTAAGTCTTGCACACTTTCAATTTTTTTGTTAAACCAGCCTCCCATTTGTACGCCTGTATTCCCCCCTGGAAAAGGGACAACGTTAAACGGTGCATAAGCTTCTTGCCACAGCTTTAAACCATCGCCGTTATAAAACCATGCATTCATGCCTTTAGCAGTCATGCCAAACGGCACTGCCGACATAAATTGTGCAGCAGGCACTTTGCCCGCCCAATAGTAAGCCGCGCCATGTCCTAACTCGATAGTCCCTTGAGAGACGGCATCAAAAGTTTGTAAAGGCGGTACTAATTCCCCCCCTGCAAAAACTTGGATTTTAATCCGCCCATTACTCATGGTTTCCACATCTTTGGCAAAACGCACAACGCCCGTTTGAAAAATTGGGAAATTGGGCGGCCATGTCGTAACCATCTTCCAGTTAAACGTATCAGCGGCATAACTGGGCAAACTGGTGACTGCCACAGCTAATGCCCCAATCACAGGACTTAGCCAACGTGCAAGTTTAGACATAAAAACTCCTTTAGAGGATTTAGCATTTACTGTTATTTATTTTCTCAAGTGCTCACTTGAGGCGCGTCTATTATTGTCCTAATTTTTAAGAATTAAAACCCTATAAACAAGCTAAAATCATGCAACATCTTTAATCAGTTATTAAAAAGACAAGATATTTTTCAGCTTAATACTTGAGTATTTTACTATGATATATATTATGTAAACCAGTTGAGGGAAAAACAAAATACACAGGACACGTGATTATTTCTTGAGTAATTTAATTGGGAATTTACTTGATTGTTTTAGTAGGTGATGTAATACTTGCACTTGCCATTATTCACACACTATTACAAGGTCATTAAAAATGAGACTCACCACAAAAGGACGGTATGCCGTCACTGCCATGTTGGACTTAGCTATTCACCGCGATCAAAAATCTGTCACACTGGCAGATATTTCGCAACGACAAGGCATTTCTTTATCTTACTTAGAGCAATTATTCTCTAAACTGCGCAAGCATAACTTAGTGGACAGTGCTCGCGGGCCCGGTGGCGGTTATCGCTTAAGCCGTAGTGCTGACGAAATTACTGTTGCTCAAGTGATTTCAGCCGTCGACGAATCCGTTGATGCGACCAAATGCCAAGGCATGAAAAATTGCCACGATGCACACGCCTGTTTAACCCATGAATTATGGGAAGATTTAAGCGACCAAATTCGTGAATTCTTAAGCAATATCTCACTTGCCCAAGTGGTTGAAAAACGCATGAAAGAATTCACCCGTGAAGCAAATCTCCGTCCTGTTGAATATGCCACACAACACCGCATGGAAAGCCATGTTGCACATCACCGCTAACCCCCTATGAGATGATGCAGTTATGGGTATTTATCTGGATTACAATGCAACAACGCCTTTAGACCCGCGCGTCTTAGAAGCCATGTTGCCCTATTTGCAACAACTACATGGTAACGCCTCCAGCGTACACCACTATGGTCGTCGTGTTCGCGCCGCCATAGACCATGCCCGCGAACAAGTTGCAAACCTCGTAAATGCCCACCCCTCCCAAATCATCTTTACCAGTGGGGGCACTGAAGCCAATAACCTCGCATTAAAAGGGACTGCCTGCCATGTCGATATTGGACGAATCTTGATTAGTCGTATCGAACATGCCTCTTTATACACCCCTGCGTTAAGTTTAGAACGACAAGGCTGGACAGTTGATTATTTGCCCGTTGACGACTTAGGACGGGTGAAACAAGACTACTTAAATATCCCGCCTGATACTCGCCTCATTTCCGTCATGACGGCGAATAATGAAACAGGGGTTATACAACCCATTCAGCCAATTGCAAACTACTGCCAAACGCACCGCATCGTTTTCCACACTGATGCTAGCCAAGCTGTTGGCAAAATACCGATTGATTTCGCGGCAATGGGTGTAAATCTCATGACCCTATCGGGGCATAAATTCTATGCCCCGTTGGGTTGTGGCGTGCTGATTACCGACAAAACAACCCTACTTGAACCCCTATTACACGGCGGTGGACAAGAAAAAGGGCTAAGAGGTGGCACTGAAAACATTCCCGCCATTGTTGGACTGGGCAAAGCCGCCGAGCTAGTTTGCGATGAATTAGAACAACGCCAACGCCATACACGCCAACTACGCGACCAATTAGAAACCTTATTACACACCCTACCCAGTGTGAAAATTCTGGCAGAACATGCTGAACGCTTACCGAATACCTTAATGATAACCGTCGCAGGATTTACAGGCGAAACCCTACTTATGGGCTTAGACCGCTTAGGCTTTGCCGTCTCCAGTGGCTCTGCCTGTCACAGCGAAAAGACCGAACCCAGCCACGTTTTACTCGCAATGGGGATAGACCCAATTAATGCAAAAAGTGCAATCAGAATCAGCTTAGGGATACACAACACCCTTGAAGATATTCAACAATTTTATCAAGCACTTAAAAAACAAATTGAACAAACTCAGCTACTAATGGCATTAGGTTAATACAAAACATTTAAAAAAAGAAAGTTAAAAACACAATATTTTCAGAGATTAAAGACCAGATTAAAAATCTAAAGGTGAATTATGAATATTCCAATTTACATGGACTACTCCGCAACAACCCCCGTTGACCCCCGAGTTGCTGAGAAAATGATGCAATGCCTCACCATGCAAGGGTATTTTGGTAATCCAGCCTCCCGCTCACACAAATTTGGCTGGGATGCAGAAAAAATTGTTGAAGAAGCCCGTGAACACGTTGCAGCCCTCCTCAATGCCGACGCAAAAGAAATCGTTTGGACATCAGGCGCGACCGAATCTAACAACCTCGCCCTGAAAGGCGCGGCGCACTTCTACCAAAAAAAAGGCAAGCACATCATTACCTGTAAAACCGAACATAAAGCTGTCCTCGACACCTGTCGACATTTAGAACGCGAAGGCTTCGAAGTCACCTATTTAGACCCAGAACCCAATGGACTGGTTGACCTGAAAAAATTAGCAGCAGCTATTCGCAAGGACACAATTATCATCAGCCTCATGCACGTCAACAACGAAATCGGCGTAATTTCAGACTTAGAAGCGATAGGCGAAATTACCCGCGCTCACGATGTCCTATTCCACGTTGATGCCGCACAAAGTGCTGGAAAAGTCCCCATAGACCTCGAAAAAATGCAAGTTGACCTCATGTCACTATCCGCCCACAAAGTCTATGGACCCAAAGGCATGGGCGCGTTATACGTGCGTCGTAAACCCCGTGTACGCCTAGAACCACAAATACACGGCGGTGGACATGAACGTGGGATGCGCTCAGGCACACTGGCGACCCATCAAATTGTTGGCATGGGAGAAGCCTTCCGCATTGCCAAACTAGAAATGGCAGGGGAAAACAAACGCTTACAACATCTCCGCGAAAAACTATGGAATGGCATCAAAGATATGGAAGAAGTTTATATCAATGGTGACTTACAACACCGCATAGCAGGAAACTTAAACATCAGTTTCAACTATGTAGAAGGTGAATCCCTAATTATGGCACTCAAAGATTTAGCCGTATCCTCTGGCTCTGCCTGTACCTCTGCGAGCTTAGAGCCTTCTTACGTTTTACGGGCTTTAGGACGCGATGACGAACTCGCCCACAGCTCCATCCGCTTTACCCTTGGACGTTTTACCACAGAAGAAGATATCGACTACGCAATTCCGCTAATTCGGGACAAAATCGCCAAATTGCGTGAATTATCCCCATTATGGGACATGTACAAAGCAGGTATAGACTTAAAAAGCGTCCAATGGGCGGCACACTAACCGAATTTATCTTTAAGTTGCACAGAGGAGAAGACACATGTCCTACAGCGAAAAAGTTATCGACCACTATGAAAACCCCCGCAATGTTGGCACGTTTGACCAGCAAGACCCACATGTTGGCACAGGATTAGTCGGCGCACCCGCCTGTGGCGACGTGATGCGCTTACAAATTAAAGTCAACGAACAAGGGGTAATTGAAGACGCAAAATTCAAAACCTACGGCTGTGGCTCTGCCATCGCCTCCAGTTCACTACTGACAGAATGGGTTAAGGGTAAAACCTTAGAAGAAGCAGCATCGATTAAAAATACAGAAATTGCTGAAGAATTAGCCCTGCCTCCTGTAAAAATTCATTGCAGCGTATTGGCAGAATCTGCCATTAAAGCAGCCATTAAGGATTATCAGGAAAAGGCAAATGTTGGCGTAGAATAGCTCTGTACTCGCTAATTCTGCTTAAAAATCAAAAGGGCGATATGATTTCGCCCTTTTTTAATTAACCTGAATTCGACGAGTTTTATAAAATAAAACAGAGACCTGCTAGGTTTTTAAAACCTAGCAGGTCTTTTTTTGTCTGAATCAGAATTCACAGAATTAGCAGAATTAAAAACATAATTTTTTATTCTTTTAATTTTCTTGTCTTTTTAATTCTGAAAATTCTGATTCAGACAAGCTGTTGTCTTTTTAAAAGAAACTCGCCGAACTCAGGTTAATTAACCTGAATTCGACGAGTTTTATAAAATAAAACAGAGACCTGCTAGGTTTTAAAAACCTAGCAGGTCTGTCGGAACGTGCGAAAAGAATTCACCAGAGAAGATTAAAAGATTGTCTGAATCAGGATTTTCAGAATTAACAGAATTTAAAACCCTAAAACCAAAATTTAAGGTGAATCACGCTTTTTAATTCTGCTAATTCTGAAAATTCTGTGAATCCTGATTCAGACAAGCTGTTGTCTTTTTAAAAGAAACTCGCCGAATTCAGGTTAATTACAAATCACGTTTAAAAAAATCCGTGTCCATCATCTCTATAAATCGTTTTGCTCCTGGTGAGAGGAATTTGCCACGGCGCAGAATCACGCCATAACTTCGCTTGGGAAAATATTGCTCTAACGATAAAACTTCAACAGGGTCACTCGGTGTTAGGCAAATACTCGTCACAACAGAAATGCCCAAGCCTAACGCCACGTATTTTTTAATCACTTCCCAGCCACCTGCTTCTAAGGTGACTTTATAGTCTAAATTATGCTGTTGAAAAACCATTTTCACCATACGCCATGTGCTTAAATGACGCGGTGGGAGAATCAACCCATATTGGCTAATGTCTTCTAAACGAAAATCGGGTTTTTGCGCTAAAGGATGATTTTTCGGTGTAATCAGAACAGTGTCATAGTAGTAAATGGGAAAATACATGATATCGTCAGGAATATCTAAAAATGACCCAACGGCAAAATCGACTTCATTTGCCCGTAATAACGCCATCCCATCGCGTCCTGTGACATTATGCAAGCGCAAGCGGATACCAGGGTAAGCACTGGCAAAACGTTTCATGACATCGGGCAAAATATACAGAATGGTCGATTCGCCCGCTGTGATATTTAACTCGCCTGATTCTAAATTACCCCGTCGTACTGCAAACGATTCTGTTAAAGAATCAATCCCTTCTACTAAAGGCGTTGCTAATTCGTATAAAATTTTTCCTTCGGGGGTTAATTCAATCGAGGGACCACGCCGTTCGAATAAAGAAATATCTAATTCACGTTCTAGGGCTTTTATTTGTAGTGAAACAGAGGGCTGACTTAAAAATAAACGGTCAGCAGCTTTAGAAATGCTTCCCGTTTGTGCCGCATGGCAAAAAGCCCGCAGTTGTTTCAGTCGATTTTGTTTGTAGTAAAAACGCTCGTTAGACATAACACACCTAATATTATTGAAATTATTGCGCGTTATTAAAGAATCATGGTTAATTGAGTTATCAAAGAATTACCATGTTTTAGGTTGAAATTGAATATCATTCAGAATGATAGCAGTATCATGCTTTTGGGTTATAACAAAAAAACCTTTTCTATACGCATATTTAGAGACATTATCAGGAATAACCATGCCAGCGACCGCGCCAAAAATTTGACTGTCCTGATATTTAGGAAATAATGGTTTAAATTTTCCCATCCGCTCTATATGTTCGTCGACATCATCTTGACTTAAATGGCTTTTAACCTCGATAAGTACGCAACAATCGCCATTAATCGCTAATAAATCAATTTGCATTGCTAAACCTAATTGAGGGTTATTCGCCTCCACATCACGACTAACCACATGTACATCAATGCCCCGCGCTTGTAATAAAGGCACTATATTAGGTTTAATAAATTCTTCAACAAACTCGCCTAAGCGATTGCTTAATGCGCCAATTCTTTTATCTAACTCTCGCGAACGTTTTTCAGCTGCCTGTGCGTAACCGCCTAATAACTTCTCTGTTTTATGCAATCCGTCATGTAAACTGACAATCGTTTCTTTAATTTTACGATCAGTTTCTTTTGAGCTTTCAGCCATTTCCGTTCGTATTTCTTGAAATCTACGGTCAGTCTCTTTTGAGCTTTCAGCCATTTCCGTTCGTATTTCTTGAAATCTACGGTCAGTCTCTCTTGACGCTTCTACCAGCTCTTTAATGCTCCGCTCTGTTTCTTCTGACCGATAACGTAAAGCTTGAATCTGCTTTCCCGTTTCACGAAACATTTCCCAAATTTCTTCTGTATTAACTGCCATCGCTAAACCCTTGCTAATACTGTATTAATGCCTCATTTTCCACAATAAGCAATATTTTTAACAATTCACTATTAACATAGACAATAGTATATATTAAAATATTTGGCTTACCAATTGTTGCAACGCAACGTAAAAATCAGCTTTAATTATAGACCCATTACTCAAACGTAGCTAAACACGTCCAGAGGGATAGATTACGATGTCAACACAACCTGTGTCACTGCATACGCCTGATTTGACAATCACTGCTCCAGTTAAACCAGAGTTTGCCTCTGTATTAACCGCTGAAGCAGTTGCGTTTGTAGCGGACTTAGTAAAACACTTTGGTGCACGACGTGAAGCACTTTTAGCAAGACGGGTTGAGCGGCAAAAACAATTAGAAGCAGGCATTATGCCTGATTTCCTGCCTGAAACTAAGCACATTCGTGATGGTAATTGGCAAGTCGGTGCGACCCCCGCCGATTTACAAGACCGCCGTGTCGAGATTACTGGGCCTGTTGACCGCAAAATGGTCATCAATGCCTTGAACTCAGGCGCGAAAGTATTCATGGCAGATTTTGAAGATGCACAAAGCCCTACTTGGGAAGGATTATTGGAAGGGCACATTAACCTACGTGATGCCTTAGACAAGACCATTTCCTACACCAGCCCAGAAGGCAAACAGTATCAATTAAACGACACTATAGCGACCCTATTAGTGCGTCCTCGTGGTTGGCATTTAGAAGAAAAACATGTGTTATTTGAAGGTAAACCTATATCTGGTTCACTTTTTGATTTCGGGTTGTACTTCTTCCACAATGCAAAACGTGCTTTAAGCAAAGGCACAGGACCTTACTTTTACTTACCCAAATTAGAAAGCCATTTAGAAGCCCGTTTATGGAACGACGTATTTAACTACGCACAAGATAAACTCGGCTTACCCCGTGGCACTATCAAAGCCACTGTTTTAATTGAAACGATTTTAGCCTCTTTCGAAATGGACGAAATTCTATATGAATTACGTGACCATTGCGTTGGGTTAAATTGTGGTCGTTGGGACTACATTTTTAGTTTCATCAAAAAATTCTGCAAAAACCCAGAATTTGTCTTACCTGACCGTGGCGAAGTGACAATGACAAGCCACTTCTTACGTTCCTACTCTCAACTATTGATTAAAACCTGTCACCGTCGCGGCGCACATGCGATGGGCGGGATGGCGGCGCAAATTCCGATTAAGAATGACCCAGCCGCTAACGATGCCGCACTAGCAAAAGTGCTGGCTGATAAAGAACGAGAAGCAGGCGATGGACATGATGGCACGTGGGTTGCACATCCTGCACTAGTTCCGATTGCAATGGACGTATTCAACAAATACATGCCCAAAGCCAATCAAAAAGATAAACTGCGCGAAGAAGTCAATGTTACCGCAAAAGATTTATTGCAAGTTCCAACAGGCAATATCACTGAAAAAGGATTGCGTAACAATGTCAGTGCGGCACTTCAATACATGGAAGCATGGTTAGGCGGAAATGGCTGTGTGCCTATTAACAACCTCATGGAAGATGCAGCAACCGCTGAAATTGCCCGCGCCCAATTATGGCAGTGGGTACGTTATCCGAAAGGCGTTTTAAACGATGGTCGCAAAGTGACCGCCGAATTAGTCAAACAAGTGATACAGGAGGAACTCGATATTATCCGTGCTCAGGTGGGTGAACAGCGCCAAAAGGCTGGTCACTACGCATTAGCTGCGGAATTACTCGCGAAGATTGTGACAGAAGAGACGTTTGCTGAATTTTTGACTTTAGTCGCTTACGAATATTTACCTTAAACCGAGACTGGATAATATGACATTTTTAGATGCAAAAGCACTTGAAAAAGACTGGGCTGAGAATCCTCGCTGGAAAGGCGTGACCCGTGGTTATTCCGCTGCTGAAGTAGTTCGTTTACGTGGCACTTTACCCATTGAGCACACCTTAGCCAAAGTAGGTGCTGAGAAACTGTGGAAATATTTAAACACAGAACCGTATGTTAATGCTTTAGGTGCTTTAACTGGCAACCAAGCCATGCAACAAGCCAAAGCAGGCTTAAAAGCCATTTACTTAAGTGGCTGGCAAGTTGCAGGCGATGCCAACAGCGCAGGTCAAATGTACCCTGACCAAAGCTTATACCCCGTTGACAGCGTGCCGACCGTTGTTCGCCGTATTAACAACGCATTCCAACGCGCTGACCAATTACACCATGCCGAAGGCAACGACTCCATCGACTGGTACGTGCCTATCGTTGCTGATGCCGAAGCAGGTTTCGGCGGTGTGTTAAATGCTTTCGAATTAATGAAAGGCATGATTGAAGCGGGTGCGGCTGGTGTTCACTGGGAAGACCAATTAGCCTCTGCGAAAAAATGCGGTCACATGGGTGGAAAAGTCTTAGTTCCTACACAAGAAGCCGTGCAAAAATTAATCGCTGCCCGTTTAGCTGCTGACGTTTCTGGCGTACCTAGCGTGATTATTGCCCGTACCGACGCATTAGGAGCTGCTTTATTAACCAGCGACATCGACCCACGTGATCAAGAATTTGTCACTGGCAACCGTACCGTTGAAGGCTTCTACCAAACCCGTCAAGGGATGGCTCAAGGGATTTCTCGCGGTTTAGCCTACGCCCCTTATGCTGACCTGATTTGGTTAGAAACAGGCAAACCTGACTTAAATGAAGCCCGCGTCTTCGCGGAAGCTATTAAGAAAGAATTCCCAGATAAAATGCTGGCTTACAACTGCTCACCTTCCTTCAACTGGAAACGTCACCTTGACGACGCAACCATTGCCAAGTTCCAAAAAGAACTCGGTGCAATGGGTTACAAATTCCAATTCATCACCTTGGCAGGCTTCCATACATTGAACTACTCTATGTTCGATTTAGCTGACAAGTATCGTGACACTGGCATGACTGCTTATGTAGAATTGCAAGAAAAAGAATTTGCTGCTGAATCTCGTGGTTACACGGCAACCAAGCATCAACGTGAAGTCGGTGCTGGTTTCTTTGATGACGTGACCCAAGTGATTACAGGCGGTGTGTCTTCTATCACTGCATTAAAAGGCTCTACCGAAGAAGAGCAATTTACCCACGCTTAATTTTTTAAGCTGGTCAATCTGATTCGCCTGTTCCAACAGACCTGCTAGGTTTTCAAAACCTAGCAGGTCTTTTTTTGTCTGAATCAGAATTAACAGAATTAGCAGAATTAAAAAGATTTATTCATGTTAGTTTTTTGGTTTAAGGGGTTTAAATTCTGTTAATTCTGAAAATCCTGATTCAGACAATTTTTTCATCTTGTCTGGTCAATCTGATTCGCCTGTTCCGACAGACCTGTTAGGTTTTCAAAACCTAGCAGGTCTCTGTTTTATTTTATAAAACTCGCAAAGCTGGGGTTATTTAGGTACAATTTTTTATTTCATTGGTTCTGCTTTTTAAACGTCATTGACAATTAATTATTTAATATCAATTGTATCGTTGTGCTGAGGGTTATTTGAATTATGTCTTTAACTGATTTTCGTGTACTCGTCACCCGTCCTGCACATCAAGCAGAAGCCTTATGTGAGCAAATAGAAGCTCTTGGCGGTATAGCAATCCGTTTACCTGTTTTAGAAATTATTCCATTGGCAGACAGAAGTCCGCTATCTAGTTGTCGTCAACAATTGCCTCAATTAGACATGCTTATCTTTGTCAGTGCTAATGCTGTCGAATATGGATTGCCTGAATTGCTTGATGAACAGAAAAAACTCCCTGTTCATCTCACGACGATTGCGATTGGTAAAAAAACGGCTGAGGCGTTGCAAGCGTGGGGAGTATCCGCACTTTGTGCGCCAGCACCCTATAACACAGAAGCATTATTAATCATGCCTTTGATGCAACAGGTGGAAGCCCGAAAAATCATTATTGTGCGAGGAGAAGGAGGGCGCGAGACGTTAGCCGAACAGTTGCGTTTGCGGGGGGCGCAAGTAGATTATTTAAATGTTTATCGTCGAGAATGCCCGCGTTTATTAACGTTACCGACTTCACCGCCCGATATTATGATAGTGACCAGTAGCGAAGGCTTACAAAATTTATTGATTTTATTGGCGGAACAATCTTGGGTTAAAAGTACACCCTTATTAGTGATGAGCGAGCGCACACGCAACGAAGCCATCAATTTAGGTTTTTCTGCGCCGATTTTAGTCACCAAAATTGCCAGTGATGAAGGCTTACTCAACATGCTAGTCTATTGGAAAACAAAAGGGCGTTTTACGCAAGGTAAGTCGCCAACAGAAGCACGTTAATTATCTTTTTAAGCAAATCCCAGTTGTCGCCATGCCTCGTAAATAACGACTGCAACGGAGTTTGATAAATTTAAACTTCGATTGCCTGCTCGCATGGGGATTCTAATCATCTGTTCTTGTGGAAAACGTTCAAGGACAGTTCGCGGTAATCCAGAAGTTTCCGAACCGAATAAAAATGCATCTCCCGCCTGATAGTGGCAGTCGGTGTAATATTGTTCGCCACAAGTTTCACAGATAAATAAACGGGTTGGATTTATCGTGATTAGAAAATCATCTAATGTTTTATATTCCTTTACATTGACCCACTCATGATAATCTAACCCTGCGCGACGCATACGTTTGTCGTCGAGACTAAAGCCTAATGGGTGAATTAGGTGGAGTTGTACTTGTGTATTGGCACACAGACGAATGACATTCCCTGTATTGGGGGGGATTTCTGGTTGATGAAGCACACAATGAAACATGGTTTAGTAACTTAAAAGCTGCTTTTTTAAAAATTTAGAGCTATTTTAGCCTTAATTGATAGACATTGGTTAATGTAAGAAAGAACATAATATCTTATCGGACTAATTTACATGAAATTAAGGTATAAAGACGGATTGAATTTGTGCAATTGCACCTTTATAGGTGGCGGAATTGATGATGGTATGAATTTGGAAAATAAGCATGTAGAAAATGTAATTTTTGAAAGATGCATTATCATGGATGTAAATTTTAAATATGCAACTTTTGTGAATGTTGAATTTTATGACGTTGTGTTTTTTTTAACCGATTTTTCTTTTACAAAATGGGTAAACGCTCAATTTTATGGCGTTGATTTAAAAGCATCGCAGTTTTTTCAAGCAACGTTAAAGGATGTTTCTTTTTTACCAGATAATGTTCTGCATAAAACTGACATAAGTGCTATCGATTTTTCCACCGCTATCTTTGACAATGTTATGTTAGATAACGTGATTTTTGACGAGTTGACACGTTTACCCAGTGGCTATACTGTCAATAAAACAAGTCTTTAAACATTATAACACCTTAAAAATTTTCATCATTTTATTGGCTCAATCACCATTGAACATCCACATCACATATTGAAAACAGTGTGAACATGGCATAATAACCCCCTTAAATTTTAAGGGGTAACTTCTTTAGATGACGCAGATTACTTTAACTCAACCTGATGATTGGCATTTGCATGTCCGTGATGGCGTGGCAATGGCTTCTGTGATTCAAGCAACTGCGCGTTGTTTTGGACGCGCCATTATTATGCCGAATTTAAAACCGCCTGTTATTTCTTTAGCACAAGCGGAGACTTATAGAAGTCGTATTTTGCAAGCCTTGCCTGAAGGTTCTACTTTTCAGCCGTTGATGACCTTATATTTAACGGATAATACAAGCGTTGAAGAAATCAAACGGTTAAAGGAGTCTGAAAGCGTTGTTGCCATTAAGTATTATCCTGCGGGTGCAACGACTAATTCTGAATCAGGTGTGACGGATTTGCATAAAGTTTGGCATTTGTTAGAAGCGATGCAAACGTATGATGTGCCTTTGTTAATTCATGGGGAAGTAACGGCAAATACGGTCGATATTTTTGACCGTGAAAAGGTTTTTATTGAGTATATTCTTGACTCTATTATTCTTGCCTTTCCTAATTTGCGGATTGTCTTAGAACATATTACAACGGCGGAAGCTGTGGATTATGTCAGTGCACAGTCGTCTAAGATTGGGGCGACCATTACCGCGCATCATTTATTGATGAATCGCAATGATTTATTTACAGGCGGGGTGCGTCCGCATCATTATTGTTTGCCTGTGTTAAAACGTGAACAGCATCGTCAAGCCTTGCTACGTGCAGCAACCAGTGGTAATCCTAAATTCTTTTTAGGCACGGATAGCGCGCCTCATGCCCGTCATACGAAAGAAGCAAGTTGTGGTTGTGCGGGTATGTTTACCGCGCCTGCCGCTTTAGAGTTGTACGCGGAAGCGTTTGAGCAGGTTAATGCTTTGGATAAGTTAGAGGGGTTTGCGAGTTTTTACGGCGCGGATTTTTATGGCGTAGCACGTAATACGCGGACAGTGACGTTGAAAAAACAGTGTTGGCAAATGCCGACATCGCTTGCATTTGGTGATGATACGGTTGTTCCTTTGCGGGCAGGTGATGATATTCAATGGCAGTTGGTAACAGGTTGATTTAATAGTGTATAATCCATTAATTGCAAAAAGATTTCGTGGTTTTTTACCCGTTGTTGTTGATGTGGAAACAGCGGGATTTGACCCTAAACGGGATGCCTTACTTGAGATTGCCGCCGTCATTTTAGATGTAGATGAAAAGGGATTTTGGCAACGGGGCGAAACACATGCTTGTCATGTTGAGCCGTTTGCGGGGGCAAATTTGGACGCAGCCGCGTTGGCGTTTACAGGGATAGACCCTTATCACCCTTTTCGTTTAGCTTTGCCTGAGCATGATGCGTTACATAAGATTTTTAAGCCTATTCGTGAGGCGGTAAAGTCGCAGAAGTGTTCGCGGGCGGTATTAGTGGGTCATAATCCTGCGTTTGATTTAAGTTTTTTAAATGCCGCTACTGAGCGGACGAATACAAAACGCAATCCTTTCCATCCGTTTAGTGCTTTTGATACAGCAACATTAGGCGGTTTGGCTTTTGGTCAGACGGTATTAGCACGGGCGGTGCAGGTAGCGGGTTTTGAGTGGGATAATGATCAGGCGCATTCGGCGATTTATGACGCTGAGCGAACAGCGGATTTATTTTGTGCTATTGTCAATCTGTGGGATGTAAAAATTGGGGTACGGTCTCGGCTGGAATAGACAAGGCGTGTGATGATGTCACTATCGCCTTGTTCAGTGAGTTTTTTATATTTTTGATGCACCGGGTTTTTTGGTGTTGTATTCCTCATGAGAGAGTACAACAACAGGGGTTAAGCCTTCTTTTTCGTCCTTAAATAAGATGCGGTAATCATTATCAATAGGCACGGAAACGATGTGCCTATCGTAATTCATCCGTTTACCGTTAAAGACTTGATACGCTTGCCCTTCTTTAATGGCAGCGAGAATAGAACGGGCTTTAATAACTAAACTTTTATGTGGCAGTTTTCGTAAGTCAACAGCATCTGCTTTAAATTGTTGTTCCCACACCTGTTTTTCACGTTTATTAGTGTCTTGATGATGTTGTTCTACTGAAGATTGTTGACATTTATGACAATACTGCCCTAACCCTTTATGTCCACATGGAAATGTCTTTTTTGCCATATTAATCATGTACTCCATTGTTTTAAACTAACGACTTTCCTGATGATATATGGGGATACTGTGTGATTTCAGCAACTCAATGTCTTGTCTCTTTATGCGATTTATGCATTGTTTAATATGGCACTGAATTCGCACACGCTAGGCTAATAACTCTCTAATAAATACCTACGCTATGATGAAAATTCTCATTGTTGATGATGAACCCCTTGCGCGGGCGCGATTACGGGCATTGCTTGAAGAAATTGGCATTGGTGAAGTGGTGGGGGAGGCTGGAAATGGGCGGGAAGCGGTTAATATCGTGAGCTTATGCCACCCTGATATTGTCTTGTTAGACATTCGTATGCCGGGTATGGATGGGATGGAAGCCGCTCGCCAAATGCGTCATATATCCCCATCACCTGCGCTGATTTTTACAACGGCTTACGGCGACCACGCGCTAGATGCGTTTGACCAGCAAGCAGTTGATTATTTGATGAAACCAATACGACGTGATCGGTTGGAAGGTGCGCTAATGCGTGCTAAAACTTTGTTGAATATCAGTGATGATGAGCTTTCTGAAACGAACAGTTTTAGCCCCATAAAGACAAAAGCACGCAGTCATATCAGTGTTAAAGTACGCGATGAACTGCGTATGATTCCTGTGAATGAAATACAATATTGTTATGCTGATCAAAAGTATGTCGTTTTGCATTGGACACAGGGTGAAGCACTGATAGGGGAAACCTTAAAAGAATTAGAACAAGAATTCAGTGGACAATTTTTAAGAATTCATCGCAGTACTTTAGTTGCTATTGTACAAATTGCGGGATTGGTGAAAGATCATGAAGGGCGACATCTCATCAAATTACGCACGGCTAATAAAACCTTAGAAGTCAGTCGCCGACATTTACCGACTGTTCGCAAAGTCTTAAAAGATATGCGTTTACCTTGTGCAATCTAATGAACGAAACGATTATAAGGATGGACTACGCATGATTATCAAATTATCAAGGGAGTTTTGCATAGTATGATTTTAAAACGCGCCATGACGCTTTCATTACTAACGGCGTTATTTAACACCCCGAATAGTTACGCCGCTGATGCCCTCGCACTAGAAAAATTTAAAGCGGCATTAAATACCTGTGAACGTAGCCTACAAATGCCTGCCCCAAAAAGTAAAGGCTCATTGAGTATTTTGCAAAGCCTTGTCAGTCGCTATGAACGCGACCGCGATTTCGCGCTAAAAATTGATGCGACATTAAAAGATTCTACAACTGACCGTTACACAGGCAAATACTTTGTCGACCAAACCTTAGCCCAAGCTTATAACACTTGTGAAGAACAACTGAGCACAAAAGTGTCTGATGCAGAGGCATTAATTGCTAAACAGGCAGAAGAAGTTAAACAGAAAGCCCAGCAACAAGAAGCTGTTTTAAATGAACTGATGAAGAAACTCAACACGGCAAAACAAGAAGTCGGGAAAGCCGTTGATGAAGCATGTTCTCAATATAGCAATGACCCCAGCAATCAATCATTAGTCAGCATCTATACCACAGCAAAACAAAACGCGCTGACGAATTATCCCAATATTATCAAATATACACATGAGTCAACTTTTACTGACCCCGATACCAAAGAAGCCGCTAAAACAACACGCACAGTACAAGCATGGTTTGCCTATTGCGATGAATTATTTCAACTTCCCGCAACCGCAATACCCAGTGCACCGCCTGTAAAAGTAGAACCTGCAAAACCCGCTGAAAAGCCTGTTGAAAAACCTGCCGAGCCGCCAGCCATTCCGCCCGCGCCACCTGCCCCCCATGATGAAGGGCCACTCCCGCCACCGCCTCAACCTAATAGCGCAATTCCCCCCGCACCGACACCAGCACCGCATCCCGCCCCTGCTGAATCAGTACGCCCTGATATTCCTGCCGAATCGCCAGCAGATACCCCACCTGAAGAAACAGGGGAAGTCAGCGACGATGAAGAATATAACGCGCTCGTTAAAGCCTTAACAGGTGATAAGCAAAAAGTGCTCAAGACAGAAAAACGTCTGCCTGATTTCTTTGATAACGAGGATGGCGATATTGGCGTTGCAACAATTTGGCAATTCGAAGCTGAAGACGGTAGTCAATGCGTCACTTATAAATTTAATGGCGATAAGATGCTTGATTCTAAAAAGAACAAGGGTGAATGTCCCTCTTTTTAATTAACCTATCGCTATAAGGGTCTGGTAATCTACCCGCTTTCTACCAGACCCTTTTTTTTACCCGCCAACTACCCCAATCCCATGCGTTATCAAGACCTCCGCGACTTTATTCGTCAGCTCGAAAAACAAGGCGAATTAAAACACATTCGTTTAGATATAGACCCCTACTTAGAAATGACGGAAATCTGCGACCGTACCCTACGCGCCGCAGGGCCTGCCCTGATTTTTGATAACCCTAAAGGTTATAAAATCCCAGTGCTTGCCAACTTATTCGGTACACCGAAACGGGTCGCGCTCGGCATGGGACAAGACGATATTCATAGCCTACGCGAAGTGGGTAAACTCCTTGCCTTTCTCAAAGAACCCGACCCACCCAAAGGCGTGCGTGACTTGTTTGATAAACTCCCCGTTTTTAAACAAGTGCTTAACATGCCCCCTAAAATCATTACAAAACCACCCTGCCAAGAAAATGTAATTGAAGGCGATGACGTTGATTTAAGCCAGCTCCCTATTCAAACCTGCTGGCCACTAGATGCGGCTCCCCTGATTACTTGGGGCTTAGTTATCACCAAAGGTCCGCATAAAGCACGGCAAAATTTAGGCATTTACCGCCAACAAGTGATTGGACGCAATAAAGTCATCATGCGCTGGCTCTCTCATCGAGGCGGTGCATTAGACTATTTAGAATGGAAAAATGCTCATCCAACAGACCCTTTTCCCCTTGCCGTTGCTCTAGGTGCAGACCCTGCAACAACCTTAGGCGCGGTTACGCCCGTTCCTGATAGTCTTTCTGAATACGCTTTTGCAGGACTTTTACGCGGAAAACGTACCCTTGTTGCAACCTGCCTAAGTCATGGCTTACAAGTCCCTGCTTACGCTGAATTTATCCTAGAAGGTTTTATTTATCCCAACGAAACTGCACCCGAAGGGCCTTTCGGCGACCATACAGGCTATTACAACGAAGTTGATACGTTTCCCGTATTCACTATTGAACGCATCACCCACCGCCACAACCCTATTTACCACAGCACCTATACAGGACGACCACCCGACGAGCCTGCAATTTTAGGCGTTGCATTAAATGAAGTTTTCGTCCCTATTTTACAAAAGCAATTCCCTGAAATTGTTGATTTCTATCTACCCCCTGAAGGCTGTTCTTATCGAATGGCAATTATTAGCATCAAAAAACAATACGCAGGACATGCCAAGCGCATCATGTTTGGCATTTGGTCATTTTTACGACAATTCATGTACACCAAATTTCTCATTATCACCGATGACGACATCAATATACGCAATTGGCAAGATGTGATTTGGGCAATGACCACCCGTATGGACCCTGTACGCGATACAACCCTTGTGGAAAATACCCCAATAGATTATTTAGATTTCGCCTCGCCTGTTTCTGGCTTGGGCGGAAAGATTGGATTTGATGCGACAAATAAATGGCAAGGTGAAACCCAACGCGAATGGGGTCGCCCCATTACAATGGATAAAGCGGTTAAACAACGGATTGATGAAATTTGGGGAAAACTGGGGATTTAAAGAAAAATTTTTCTTTAATTTTCTTTTGAATCAGTTACCAACTAAATATTTTTACTAAAAATTTACTATGCGTATTCTCAATTTTTCCATCTCACCCTATGTATTGCCTGTTCTTTCTACCCTCTTCTGGGGAAGCAATATGGTAATTGGGCGAGCGGTAATGGCAGAAATGCCACCGATGGCATTAGCATTCTGGCGCGGTATTGTCGGCTTATTGATTTTACTGCCTTTTGCATGGCGTTATATGTCTGCACAACAGGCGTTAATTCGTCAACACTGGCTGATATTGCTCGTATTAGGTGCATTAAGTGTCGGCGGATTTAATAGCTTTCTATATGTTGGCTTACAAACGACTACGGCAACCAATGCCGCTATTTTACAATCTAACATGCCGATACTTATTATTATTCTTGGCTACTTCTGGTTTCGTCAGCGCGTTACCCATTTTCAATTTATGGGCATTTTAATTTCAACACTGGGGGTTTTAGTCATTATCTGCCAAGGCAGTTGGCAAGTATTGACTCATTTCCAGTTTAATCAAGGGGATGTTTGGGTATTAGGTGCGGTACTGATTTGGGCGGTTTATTCCCTATTACTACAATGGAAGCCCATGGATTTACACTGGTTGGGCTTTATGGGCGTAATTGTAATTTTAGGGGTTTTAGTGATGCTACCGTTTTATATTTGGGAATTCATGTATTCACCGCGAACATGGTCGCCAAATCTCCCCACTATCAGCAGTATTATTTATGTAGGGATTTTTCCCTTAATAGTGGCTTATATTTGCTGGAATCAGGCAATTTTTGAAATCGGCGCACAAAAAGCGGGGCAATTTATTCATTTAATTCCCGTGTTTGGGACTGTGTTATCACTCATCTTTTTAGGCGAACAACTGCATTATTATCATCTGATTGGTATTATTTTTGTGGTTATAGGCATTTATCTGGCGTTGTTTTGGCATAAGTCGGTTGCTTAAATTAACCTGAGTTCGACGATTTTCTTTTAAAAAGACAACAGCTTGTCTGAATCAGAATTCACAGAATTAACAGAATTAAAAAGCGTGATTCACATTAATTTCTTGGTTTTAACTTGAGTTCGACGAGTTTCTTTTAAAAAAGACAACAGCTTGTCTGAATCTTATCTGGTGAATCCCGATGAAAAACAAGAGAATAATCTCTGCCAGTCCTTCAACCCTTTTCGCGTGTTCCGACAGACCTGCTAGGTTTTAAAAACCTAGCAGGTCTCTGTTTTATTTTATAAAACTCGCCGAACTTAGGTTAAATTATAGTAAACGCACTATAAAACGGTACGAAGGACTGGCAGTCCTGTGAGGACTGCTAGTCCTAAAAAGTAGGGTGAATGACGCTTTTAAATTCTGCTAATCCTGATTCAGACAATTTAGCACGACCAATCTATCAAACCTCACGCTTTCATCATTTTCTGCTTCACAAATGCCCTTAACCATGCACGACATAAGTCTAATAAGGCTGGAGCATCTACTTCTACGTGGGCTTGATAAGGAGAGGAGGCTAATACTCTACCTATCCCATCCGTAAATGGTTTATTTGTTAAAAACTGGTCTAAAAACTGTAGCCATGCGTCCCCTGTTAATCCTGCGACTTGTTGACGAGGATAGTAACTTAAACAGACACGTCGTAATAAGCGCGATAGAGCTATGACCAATTGCTGCGTGTCTTGAGTCTGTTGATATTGCGTTGCAACAGATTCTAAGGCTTGTAAGACAAAGCGTTGCAAATATTGTGAGCGATAATATTGCCACCACCAAAAACCAGCGATAATGGCTACAATGATGAATCCAAATAATACCCACCATCCCAACGCAGGGGGAAACCAGCTAATAGGTTCAGGCAAATGAATATCATGTAAGGCTAATTCTGTACTCATAACAAAATAATACCCAATTTATCTAAAAAGGTTTCTATCTTAACAATCACTTTTTTTATATCCAAAACATGGCTACATGGCTAACTGCGATAGCTTAACCGTAAAAATTGTTGTGGTGCGGGCAAGGCTAGACGGGCTACTAAAATACGCGCAGGGGGTTGCCAGTAATACCATTGAGAATGCCTAGACCATTGTTGGCAATGTGGGCAAGCTGTATCAAACCAGATTAAACCACAGGCGGGACATTGTCCCAATGTATCAAACGTATGCCAAACATGCCCACACGAGCACATCCAGCGGTCTTTGCTCATGGGTTCATAATGACATTTAGGACATGCAACTTTTAACATGTGACACCTCTCTATTAAGCATTAAGAGACATGGTTATTAGTGACTACAATAGTTGCAAAGTGCTAATAATCAAATCAGCCTCTGTCATGCTTAAAGTGGTTTAGCCCGTTTAATCGTACTGTGTTCAAAAGCTAAAATAGCCGCAATGATTTCTAAATCTTTGCCTGCCTTTTTATCATCATTATTTTTTTCTAAAACAATACGTACCGCATTAGGCAAACCTTGCGTTTTTTCTGCCGACCACTCTTTTAACCATTCCGTTTCATCTTTAATTTCTGTATCTACAAATAAATATTCAAAACGGGCGGTATATCCTGTAAAAGCGGTTAATGGTTCTGCTTTTTCCAAATTTTCAGCGGGATTCCCTGCAAAAACAGGAACAACACGAATATCAATACCACCCTCTTTCGACTCACTGGGCGATAACTGCCAAGCAGCAAGCCCCGCATGGCGGGCGGGTGAAACCGTAGAAACCCAAGTAAGCTGTTCTTCATCGCCTTTAAAATAGATATAACTTTTATTTTCGTCACGGTCGATATAAGTATGAGGAAACGCGCCATTAAGTGCTCTTTCTAACTGTAATAACACTAAAACTGCATCTAAACTATCATCTAGATCATGCGTGGTTCGTTTCCAATCTTGCGTGATGAGGTACATCCCTGTTGCCAAAGTGGTCATGATGGCGGCAGAAATGACAAGGGCAAGAAGAATTTCTAATAAAGTAAAACCCGTTTGACGGACAGACAACATAAATAAACTCTTATTGTGCAGACGTTAATTTTTTCCAGCGCAACCCGCTAACCAGTGAACCATGTGTTTTATCCGTCCATTGATAAGGCTCTAGTCCTAACATGATTTTTTGCGTTTGACGTTTAGGCGGTTCTAACACATCCTCCATTTCAAACGTTAATTTTTCTATAAAATCGGCGGGATACTCTGGATAATCAGGCTCTTCTTGCACTTGAGCGACATTGAGAGCAGAGCGTAAAACAATGACTTCATAAATATTTGCTTGCGCCTTAAATGCAAGTTGCTTACTACTGCCTAACACGCTTAATAAACTTCCCAATGTCATTGCCACAATGGCCATTGCAATAATGGTTTCTAATAAGGTAAACCCTTGTTGTATTTGCTGTGTATGCATCATGAATAATAGACCTGCATGACGATTGATAGCCCTCATCATAACGGAAACAAAGACGAGGATTTTAATTAATTTTACGACACATTCCTTAATAACACGGCGTTGCAGGAGTATTACTATGCGTTACTTTTTTATCTTAATGATATTAGGGGTTTATTCTATGTTAAATTCCGTTCATGCGTTACAAGTCAAGTTAGACACTGCATTAGCACATCCCGTTTTGCTCGCAGAAAAACCACAAACGACTTACTTACGTGTCGCAGTGACAGGATACGCACTCCCACAAACAGGAAAAGTTGCACCTGTAAATGTTGCCTTAGTTATTGATAAATCAGGGTCTATGCAGGGAGAGAAAATTCAGCAAGCGAAAGTCGCCGCAAAAATGGCGGTTGAACGTTTAAGAGAAAACGACATCCTTTCGATTGTGACATATGACACGGAGATTGATGTCGTCCTGCCCGCAACTAAAGCAGTGGATAAGAACAGTATTTACAAAATTATCGACAAAATAACGGTTGGTAGCAGTACCGCGTTATATGGCGGTGTACAACGGGGGGCGAAAGAGTTAAATAAGTTTTTAACCCGTAATCAAGTCAATCGGTTAATTCTCGTTTCTGATGGTCTTGCTAACGTAGGCCCAAGTACTCCTGAGGAATTAGGCACGTTGGGGGCGCAATTGAGTCAATCAGGCATCAGCGTGACGACTATCGGTTTAGGCTTAGGGTATAACGAAGATTTAATGACCCGTCTTGCCCAGCAAAGTGAAGGCAGTCACAGCTTTGTAGAAAATGCCAACGACTTAACCCGTATTTTTAACTACGAATTTGGTGATTTACTCTCCGTTGTCGCGCAAGAATTAGTGATTACTATCGACTGTGCATCGGGTGTGCGCCCTGTGCGTGTGATAGGACGGGATGCGGCTATTAACGGGCAACAAGTCAAAATCGTGTTAAATCAACTGTATAGTGAGCAAGAGAAATACGTATTATTAGAAATTGAAACCCCTGCAAATGCAACAGATAACTTATTCACGGTTGCAACAGTAACGGTGGATTACTTAAACATGAGTAACCAAATAAAAGACCACTTAAGCAGTCAAGTGAATATGCGTTTTAGCCAAGATGCCGAACAAGTCCGCACACAAACCAACGCAACCGTTATGGCAACCGTTTTAGAACAGTTAGCAATTGAGAAAAATAAGTTAGCAGTGACCTTGCGGGATGCAGGAAAAATCGAAGAGGCAAGACAAGTCTTGTTAGACAATGTACAAGAACTTGAAAAAGGGGCAACACTTTATAGTGCGCCGAGTTTAAGTAGTTTGAAAGACAAAAACGAACAAGATGCAGATAACTTGGATGAGAAGAATTGGAATAAACAACGTAAGTTGATGCGTGAAGAGCAGTATAAACGCAATACACAGCAGAAATATTAGACAATACAGCAATTTTTAAGTTGCTCAATCAGACCTGCTAGGTTTTGAAAACCTCGCAGGTCTTTTTTTGTCTGAATCAGAATTCACAGAATTTTCAGAATTAGCAGAATTAAAAACAATTAAAAACATAATTTTTTATTCTTTTAATTTTCTTGTCTTTTTAATTCTGAAAATTCTGTTAAAATTCTGAAAATTCTGATTCAGACAATCTTTTAATCCTGAAAATCCTGATTCAGACAAGCTATTGTCTTTTTAAAAGAAACTCGCCGAATTCAGATTTTTTGGATTATTTCTCTATCCACTTCACGATTTGAAAAGCCTCAGCATGTAAAACGCCCGCCATCGCACCGCGTACCGTTGCCCACGCGCTGATATTTTCTATACTGCGCGGAAAGGGTGGCGGCGCAAGTTCTGAAGCGTAAATTTGCATAATGGCTATTTTTTGCGCGAAAAAGGCTGTTATATCAACAAAATAATTGGCAATAAATACCTTTTCAGGTAGTGCAGGTGCGAAATCTGTTTCGGAAACAGTTTCGTACATAAAAATGCGTTGAATGAAGGGATAGCGAAAGGTTTTTGTACATGCCATCGTCGCATCAAAAATAATGCGATGGTCTGAATGTGCATCACTACGATTAGGTAAATAAATTGTATCTGGTTGTATCCGTAAAAATACCTGCACAATGGCTTTAATCAAGGCTTGCCAATCGTTATCAGTCAAGCTCATGGTGGGAAAATCTAATTTAATTGTTTCTGTAAAACCAAAAGCCTCAGCGACTTGCGCAATTTCCGCTTGACGACTATTAACCCGCTCCGAGCTAAAGCCTTGTTGTGTTGAAATATTCGTAATAATGAGCCAATAAATGTCGTCGCCTTCGGCACGGTGGCGTAAAAGAGTCCCTCCCATGCCTAAGGTCTCGTCGTCTGGATGTGGTGCAATAACAATAACTTTACGTTTCATTCGGTTATTCATCTTAATGTCGCCGTAAATTACAACTCACCATTTGCCCCCGCTTGAATAATTTCCATTAAATCATCGCGGACTTTTTGGGCTTTTGGCAGTAAATCGGGCGGCATTTGGGTCAATTGCATGAGCAAGTCTAAATTCATCATGACTAACCAGCCTTTGCCTGTATCATCTTCAATCGCTGCGATTCGACAAGGCATATAAGCAACAAAATCAATATTAAAGTCCAGCATATCGCGGGCAACATCTATATTGCAGAATTGAAAAATTTCGACACGGCGTACTTTTTGATGACCTTGTGCTTCAAATTCTTTCCACATCGGTTGATGAGCAACTAATTTCATATTTAAAGAGTTAGCGCGAAGTTTCATGGAGTCTATCGCGCTGTCCATGCTCACCCCTTCGGCAATGGGAAATTTAACAATCGTTTGCGCAAGCGTCATGGCGGGCATGTTCGCGGGGTTTGCTGTTGTTGCGCTGGGTTCAGTAGCAAAAACCGCTTGTTGTAATAAACAGCAGAGTATCAGGCTTAAATAACGCATTGTGTTTTCCTTTTTTTCGTCGTTAAAACAGTTATGTATCATACTGGGTTTACTGGCGATGTTCTGCCAGAAAATCTTCAATCAAATGGCGTGCAATGCTCATCGGTGTCGGTAATTTCGGCAGGCGTGCATTGGCGTTGAACCATTGGGCATCTTCTAATTCATTTTTATCAATGCACAGTTCACCGCTGGCATATTCTGCGGTAAAGGCAAGCATGAGCGAGTGCGGAAATGGCCATGGTTGACTGCCAAAATAGTGTAGATTTTTGATACGAATCCCGACTTCTTCTTGTACTTCTCGAATCACCGTTTCTTCTAAGGTTTCTCCCGTTTCGACAAAGCCTGCTTGTACGCTATACATCTCAGGCGCAAAGTGTGCGGAGCGAGATAGTAAGATTTCATCATGGCGGGTAATGCGCATAATCACGGCGGGGGAAATGCGTGGATAACTGACGAGGGCGCAACTGGGACAACGTTTAGCGCGTTCAGTAGGAAGCAGTTGCATCGCCTGCCCACACCGTCCACAAAATTGGTGGTCTCTGTCCCATTGTAAAACTTGTATGCCACGCCCTGCGAGAACAAACATATCACGACTCAGTTCTAAGCTCAGTGTCCGTAGATTGATAAAATTAAACCCTGTGGGAGGGGTTTCGTCGTTAGTTTCCACGCAATAACAGGGATATTGCCCCCATGTGCCTAAATAGTGTTGTCGTATCGCATTAAGTCCTGATTCGTGAAAAGAGAGCCAACAGGGGACGCGAATCTCACTGTCTAGGTCGGCAACCAGTAAACGGTCACGGCGAAAGATAAACCAGAGTGAGGGGCTGGGCGTTGTGGGCGGTATGACGCTGGGAATAAAAATTTCTGAATTCATGGGAATATCCTTAGCGTTTGCGTTCTTGTGCCCATGCAATACTGCGCGGGAAAAACATGCGGTCATGCTTTTGTTGAATAAATTGGTACAACTGGGCGGGACGATTTGAGCCTGTACGCATTCTGCCCTTAATTGGTTTCACAATGCCTGCTCTATCCACACGCTGACGGAAAGAGCTTTTATTCAGTTTTTCTTGCATGATGATTTCGTAAACTCGTTGTAATTCAGTGAGAGTGAATTCTTTGGGCAAGAGATGTACTGCAATGTCGGTATAGTCTAATTTTGAACGTAAGCGGGTAATTGCATCATGCAGAATATCGGCGTGGTCAAAGGCAAGTGGGAGTTCTACTTGATGACCATTAATCGTGTGCCATTGGGCAGCACTGGCATCCGTTCCCGCGCGTAGGGTGACATCGTCAATTGCAACAAGGGCAAAATAGGCAACGCTGACTGTCCAGCCCCGTGGGTCACGGTTACGCCCGCCGTAGGTGTGGAGTTGTTCTAAATATTGGCGTTGTGCGCCTGTTTGCGGGTTTAAGCCTGTTTCTTCAGCAAGTTCACGTAGGGCGGCAATCTCTAGGCTTTCATCTTGTTCAACCCGTAACGCCCCCCCTGGTAATGCCCATGCGTCCTTATACGGAGCGATTCCGCGTTTAATCAGTAACACTTTTAGCGTGTTGTCTTGTACGGTAAAAATAGCGACATCCACCATTACGGTTGGTTTTTTATAACTTTCTAAAGTGTCGTAGCTTTCGTCGGTGCATTCATTAATAAGGTTTTGCATAAGTATCTGACAGTCTGGTCAATCGGGTAAAAGTCACAAGGGTTAAGACTCAGGGCTTTTTTCGGTAATTTGGCTGGCAATCATGCCATCTTTAAACTCTAGCCAAAGCTCACGGGCTTGTTGGGCTTGTTCTTTATCAGTAAGTAGCCGTTGTTGCTTATCTCTAACGAGTACATAGCCTTGTTGTAAAATACGTTTAGGGTCGCCGAGTAAGATTTGTTCCATCCATTGTTTGGTCATAAAACGCGCTTGTTGTAGCTGTTGTTGACTAGCGTTTTTAATATCTTGCCATAAGTATTGTGTCTGTTGGCGTTGGTTTGCGAGTGCATAGCGGGCTTGTTCACGAACTTGCGCATATACTTGTTGATTTTGGAGTTGTGCTTGCGTCAGCACGGCTTGCGCCCCTTGTAGCAAATTTTGCCAATGCTGTTTGGCTTGTTGGGCATTTTGTACAATCGTGGTTTGAATATAAGTAATGGTCAAGCTCGGTGTATGACAAACATGATTTGCGACTTCATCCAATAAACTTTTATCGCGTTCATGCCCAATGCCGATAATCACAGGCAAGGGCGCGGTACAAATTGCTTTTACAATTGGATATTCATTTAATTGCATTAAATCAGCCGTCGCACCACCACCGCGTATAAGTACCAACGCATCAAATGGTGTTTTTAAATGCGCTTTTGCGACTTTTTCAATTGCCTGAGGAATTTCCTCCGTTGCATTTTTACCCTGAAAACTAGCCACATAATAATGAAATTGACACAGTCCCAATGCCTGCAATTTATCGGCTTGGCTGCGAAAATCGCCTAATCCTGCGGCTTGTGCGGGCGCGATGACGGCAATTTGACAAAATTCATTCGGTTTTGCCAGTTGTCGATTCTGATTAATTAAACCCTCTTGGGTTAATTGCACACGAATCCGTTGCACTTTTGCCGCCATCTCGCCCAGCGTAAAACGCGGGTCTATATCTAATAGGTTGAGTGAAAAGCCATAAACAGGATGTAACTCAATCGTCGCTTGAAATAAGACTTTTAAGCCTGCACTCAATGCCATGCCCGTTTGCTGTTCAAAATGGCTCAAAACCTTTGTTGCTCGCTCACGCCAAAGACTCGCGCGAACTTTAGCAATTTCCCGTCCCTCAGCATCATGATCGGATAATTCTAAATACACATGCTGACGATGATGAATAGCCACAATCTCCGCTCGTAACCAATACGGCTGTGCATGGGCTTGGGCAAGGGTTTGGCGGACTTGGTTTAACAACTCATACAAAGAAATTCCCGCGATAGACGCTTGAGTCGCTACAGATGGAGCTGAATCCAATGGCAATAAACTCGCTTGCCATTCCGCAGGCAACCACCGTTGAAAAGGTTCAATCTCTAACCTAACAGGTATAAACCACTTTTTCGAAACCCCGTCAAACTTCGCACCCAACTGTTTGACTAACTCTTTTTCGGTAAAAGGGCAATTTAAATAAATCGGCTGTTCACAACGCATTATTTTCAGTTATTGTAAAAATGTCAGGCGAATCGCCAAACAGACATAAAACGGATTGTATCTACCGCTGATATTATCCACGAAACCACAAGGAGATTTTGTAATTATGTACACTCAACTGCGTTTTTTACTATTTATCATTAGTTTATGCGCAATAATGCCCGTTCTTGCCGAAGAAAACGCGCAAATTTTACGAATAGGGTATTTAGAACAATCAGATGATGTCCGTTATAGTGCCAAACATAACGATGCACAATTACATTTTCAGCCTTGGGGTCGACCTTATATGGGGGCAATCGTTGCGGCAAAAGATGTACGTTTTCCCCTACAAGCATTAAACATCAACCTAATGCTAGAAAAATCACAAGGAAATACCGTTGATGAACTCATGGGCGAACTCGACAAACTTTACGCCAAAGGCGTGCGCTTTTTCCTCGTCGATGTGCCTAGCACCACACTGGCACAACTAGGACAACGCACAAAAGGCAAAGACATCTTAATTTTTAATATCAGTGCATTAGATACAAATTTACGCAATGAAGCTTGTCAAGCCCACGTACTACACCTTGCCCCCAGTTGGGAAATGCTCACCGATGCCGTTGCACAATACCTTATTTCCCGCAAATGGCGCGACGTTTTAGAACTAAAAGGCACAAACCCTGATGATATACAACTACATGAAGCCTTTACCCGCTCTGCCAAACGGTTCGGCTTAAAAGTGATAGAAGTCCGCGATTACGTGCTCGGACGTGACCCACGCGACCGCGAACAAAATAACGTCACCTTATTAACCAGCAATGCCGATTACGATGTTGTGTTTGTTGCCGATGGTACAGGCGATTTTGCCCGCTCAGTACCCTATCAAACCCAATTCCCGCGCTTAGTCGTCGGTGCGGCAGGGCTTGTGCCTGACTGGTGGCATTGGTCATGGGAACGCAACGGCGCGCCCCAAGTAAATGGTCGATTCACTAAAGAAGGACGGCGACACGGCACAGGCTATGACTGGTCAGCATGGATAGGTATAAAAATCATTGCCGAAGCCATTCAACGCAAAAACACCTTAGATTTTGCAACCCTACGCGACTACATCCGTAGCGATGAAATCGTTATCGACAGCGTTAAAGGCAGTCGCTCTTCATTCCGTCCATGGAATAACCAACTACGCCAAGCGATTTTTTTAACGGCTGATAACTGGGTTGTTGCCACAGCTCCCTTAGCAGGCTTTATGCACCAAACCAATAACTTAGACACACTCGGCTACGACGAAAAAGAAAACCGTTGCCACTTCTAAATCAATGCTCCTCAAAGCAAGAGACGTAAAAAATCGCGTCTCTCTTTTTGTCAACCCCCATAATGATGAAAAAAACTTATGTAAAGCTGGGGAGTAACCCTATTTATTTTCTAATGTTTTATACGTACAATAAACAACACTTATCATTTTCAGATAAGTTTTTTTCATCACAAGATTACAACCAATAAGAAGCATCTCAAAGGAGAATTTTATGAAGTTGACCAAAATTGCCGCTTTAACTGCTGGTGTTGTGTTCAGTTTCGGTGTGAGTTCTGTTTTTGCCGCTGACGTTGCGACCGCTGACGAAGTTGTCGCCAAAGTCAAAGAAGCCGCAGCAGAAGTTGCAAAAGATGCAACCGCTGGTTTAGCTGAATTAAACAAGAAAGATGGCAAATTTGTGTGGAAAGATACCTATGTCTTCGCCTATGACTGCAAAGAAGACAAAATGGTTGCCCACCCCATGGCTCCCGCTTTAGTCGGTCAACCTGTGTTAGCCATGAAAGACAAAGCCAAAGAAAACGCCAAAGAACTGTTTAAAGAATTATGTGAAGCAGGTAAAGGCGCGAAAGGTGGCTGGGTTGAGTATCAATGGACAAAACCTGGTGTTGAAGGCATTTTCAAGAAATTCTCTTATGCGCACGCCATTGAAGGCTCTAGCATCCAAGTCGGTGCTGGCATTTATGACGATGCCGCTACTGTTGAAGCCTTAAACGGCAAACTCTAAAAATAACGCTATCTAATCCGAATAGTTAGCTTTTACATTAAGCCCCGCTCAGGGTTAAACTTGAGCGGGGCTTTTTTAATGGTTTGGAGAAAATGTATAGCAACAGTATAGTAAACGCACTATAAAACGATGCGAAGGACTGGCAGTCCTAAATTTAAATCACTTTGTGATAAGGATTCATCAGAGAAGATTAAAACATTGTCTGAATCAGGATTTTCAGAATTAACAGAATTTAAAACCCTTAAACCAAAAAATTAAGGTGAAAGACGCTTTTTAATTCTGCTAATTCTGAAAATTCTGTGAATCCTGATTCAGACAAACTGTTGTCTTTTTTGAAAGAATCTCGTCGAACTCAGGTTAGTAAGTCTGTGTCTGCCTTCTCTAATTTAATTTATTAATCGGCTGTTCCATCGTCTCTAATCGTAATAGCACCACAGATGGAACACGTTTTCCTTCTATTTGTAAGCGTTTAATTAAATCACGAGCAGCTGTACAAAGAATTTTTTGTTGTTCTGCGCCGAATAAGGTCATTGCCGCTCGTAGTGCTTTGTTTTCTTCAGATAATAAAGTCGGGACAATGCTCGCTTCATTAATGGGTGATTCTGGGTGTAAAAGGTGGGCAATTAGCGGATATTCTAATAAGTTGAAATGTAGTTGACGGGCAACCATTTCTTTTTCTAGTTCTTTTAGTGTTTTACTGTCATGTAGTCCACTAGCACGGATGGATTCAACAATGAGTTCGCCCAGTTTTACAAGGGCGTTTTTTTCCATGCTGTAATCTTTTCCTCCTAAGCCTGCACAGTGTTCGTAAAGGCTATCTATTTTTGTGCGTAGGTGTAGCACGACATCGGCTTCTACCTGTGCTTGTAATGTTGCCACTTCTTCTAATAGTTTTTGAAATTGGCTTGTAAATTTTTGGCGTTCGCTTTCGTCGCGTTTTTGGGCGCGTTCAACTTCTGCTTGTGTAACCTCGCGGTCACGGATTTCAGCAAAGAGGGGGTTTTGATATTGACGTTGTAAGTAACGTTCCCAACAACCAGGGCGTTGGCTAAAACGAATTTCCATCGGTGTGTCCTCCTCTCTATTTGCTATAAAACCGTTATCGCTTGTGTCGGGCGTATCATATTAACGGGTTTTTGATGTGATGGTTTTATGATTTTCGTAAGATGCTTTGGATAAGCAATAGCATAGCAAAACGTATCCAAACAGCGGTAATAACTCCCCATTGTAACCAGATAGGATATTGTTGGCGAAAGAATTTTCGGTAATAGCGTACCATGCCACGATGTTTGTACCAGAGTACTCGAATGGGGTGGCGACGGCTACACGCGCCTTTAATATGTGTGACTTCTATGTCGGGAATGAAGAGAATTGTCCAGCCTGCTTGGCGAAAACGCATAAACCAGTCTAAATCTTCGCAGTGGAGAAAGTAGGCTTCGTCCATTGTACCGACTTGTTCCATGGCTTGTCGGCGGACAAACATGCAAGCACCTGAGATGCCTTCCATTTCTGTGGGTTCAGTGGGCATGGGTTCTTGTGTGAGGACAAAGCTTTTAAAGCGGGGGTGGTTGGGTAGGAGTTTGTCTAGGTGAAGTACACGAACGACAGAACGCCATGGGCTGGGTGTGCCACGCCGACTGCCCGCTTGTTCTGTCCCGTCAGGGTTGCGCACAAGCGCGCCTGCCATGCCAACATGGGGGTATTGTGCGAGGGTTTGGCAGAATCGGTAGAGGGTATCGGGTTGAATGAGGCAGTCGGGGTTTAGAAAGAGGTGGTATTGTCCGCGTGTTTGTGGAATCGGGCGGTTGGAGGCTTTGGCAAAGCCTTCGTTGCGCTCGTTTTGTAGGATAGTAACCCGTTTGTCATTGTGAACAGCAGCCCGTAGGGTGGCAAGGCTGGTGTCATCTGAGGCGTTGTCGACAACAAAGATTTCAAAGTCAATTTGTTGTGAGGCAAGGGCAGATAACACGCAGCGGGTGAGTAGTTCACCACCGTTGTAGTTGACGATGATGATGGAGACAAATGGGGTTGTTGTGGGTGTTTGGTCTGTAGTATCCGACAAGGCGTAGGCTCTTTATAGGATGGGTCGTGAAATTAGCGTTTCATGGAGTCGAAAAACTCGGCGTTGTTTTTGGTGAGTTTGAGTCTGTCCATGAGGAATTCCATCGCGGCGATGTTGTCCATGGGTTGGAGAAGTTTGCGTAGTATCCATGTTTTTTGGAGGTCGTCGGCACTAACCAGTAGTTCTTCTCGGCGAGTGCCTGAGCGGTTGATATTGATGGCGGGATAGATGCGTTTTTCGGCAATTTCGCGGTCTAGGTGTAATTCGTTGTTGCCTGTGCCTTTGAATTCTTCGTAAATCACGTCGTCCATACGTGAGCCTGTATCAACAAGGGCAGTAGCGATGATGGTGAGGCTGCCGCCTTCTTCAATGTTACGTGCTGCGCCGAAAAAGCGTTTTGGGCGTTGTAGGGCGTTGGCATCGACACCACCTGTGAGGACTTTGCCTGAGGAGGGGACAATGGTGTTGTAGGCGCGGGCAAGGCGGGTAATGGAGTCTAGGAGGATAACGACATCGCGTTTATGTTCAACCAGTCGTTTTGCTTTTTCAATCACCATTTCAGCAACTTGGACGTGTCTTGTCGCGGGTTCGTCAAAGGTGCTGGAAACGACTTCGCCTTTAACGGAGCGCATCATTTCGGTGACTTCTTCGGGGCGTTCGTCAATGAGGAGGACGATGAGGTAGCATTCTGGATGGTTGATGGCGATGGAGTGGGCGATGCTTTGGAGCATCATGGTTTTCCCTGATTTGGGGGAGGAGACTATCATGCCGCGTTGTCCTTTGCCGATGGGGGCGATAAGGTCAATAATGCGGGGGGTGACATCTTCAGTACTGCCATTGCCAAGTTCTAAGCGGAATCGGTCGTTTGCAAAAAGTGGGGTTAGGTTTTCAAAGAGAACTTTATTTTTGGCTTGTTCTGGGGCTTCAAAGTTGATTTCGCTGACTTTAAGCAGGGCAAAATAGCGTTCGCCTTCTTTGGGGGGGCGAATTTTGCCTGAGACGGTGTCGCCTGTGTGTAGGTTAAATCGGCGAATTTGGCTGGGTGAGACGTAGATATCGTCTGGACCTGCAAGATAGGAGCTGTCAGCAGAGCGTAAAAACCCGAAACCGTCTTGTAATATTTCTAGTACGCCATCCCCGAAAATGTCTTCGCCTTTTTTGGCATGGGCTTTGAGGAGCGCGAAAATGATGTCTTGTTTACGAGCACGGGCTGTTCCCTCTAGTCCCAAATCCTGTGCCATTTGGATAAGTTCGCTAGCATTTTTTTTCTTGAGTTCGGTTAGATTCATAATTGTCTATTTGGGTAGAGATTGTGTTGCAGGGATGGTTAAGAATGGTCTTGATGGAGATTGTATCGGGGTTGCGGATGATACGCGCTTAGGTATCAGTGCGGAATACAGGGGCTAACTATCGAGCATAGTGATGAATTCGCTAACAGTCTGTAGATGGTAGTGATGAAATGGTGAGTGGTTTTTTAGTTCTTTAAGAAAACTATCGCCCGTTTTGGTATCGTGCGTTGGTGAGGGGATTAAAACGGGCTGGGTTTGTGTGAACTAACGAAAAATACGTTTTAAGAATATGCTTATGACTACTTTAGTTTTTAATGTAGTGCGTTGCACACTGTAGTCGTAAATGCTAACACGTCAGTAATATTTCGTCTAGTTTTTTTGCATTAGAGATTGCTATCTAAGAATGCGGTCAGTTGAGATTTTGAAATTGCGCCAACTTTGGTGGCTTCTACGTTGCCGTTTTTAAATAATATCAGGGTTGGAATGCCACGAACACTGTATTTAGGGGGGGTTTCTGGGTTGTTATCAATGTTTAATTTAACCACTTTTACCCTTCCTTCATATTCTTTGGCAATTTCTTCCATGATAGGCGCAATCATTTTGCAGGGTCCACACCATTCTGCCCAATAATCAACTAAGACGGGGGAGTCTGCATTCAGCACTTCATCTGCAAAGGTTAAGTCAGTAATTTCTGTTATATTTTCGCTCATTTACGAGATGCTCCAATGATTGAGGATAAACTTTTGTGTGTTTGAAGAAAGATAGTGGTGAATGGTCATTCTGTTCTTCACGTTTGTTGTTTTAGTACGCACGTAAAGCAGGATTTATTGTACATCTAATCAAACATTTTAAAATAAAAATTCTAAATAAGTCTTGTCTTTCTGTTTGTTATATTAATTAATCCAACAATTACGATATGTTAATAATTGGGGATGTATTGTGTATTTCTCAAGTATATTCGTTATTGCGTATATAAAGATGGGCAGGCAATATTTTTGTCTGCTATACGTGTTTTATGAGGATAGCGATTTAACTAATTCACGAATATGTTTTAATTGAAAATTTTTTGCCATTTGGCGAACACGGTAGGTAAACGCTTGTAACGCTTTGTTATCATTTTCTAAAATGGTGATATATTCTAAAATGCCTTCAATATCACCGCGAATAGTGAGGTCTAGTAGGGTTTTTAGTTGTTCGGAATTGGGGGCTGTGAACGTTGTTTCTATTGGTAAGGTCATTTCAGGTTTTTCATATGTCCATGTGAGACTCAGATAGTGTTTTAGCTTTTTAAGGAGTTCATCTGCTTTAATGGGTTTTGCAATAAAATCGTCACAACCTGAGGCTAGGCTTCTTTGTTGGTCTTGGCTGAATGCGCTGGCAGATGCGGCAATAATGGTAATATCAGATGCAATAGGAAGTTTGCGAATGCGTTCTGTCGTGGTAAAGCCGTCCATTTCTGGCATCACTAAGTCCATTAGGATGACATCTGGTTTTAATTCTTGGGTTTTTTCAATGGCTTCTTGTCCTGTGTAGGCATGACTAATTTCAAAGCCTAAAGGTTGTAATAAGTGTTTACAAACCAGCTGGTTAAATTTTTGGTCATCCACAATGAGAACTTTACGCTGTTGTCCTTCGTAGCCTGTAATTTTGGGTAAAATGCTGGGTTGGTTATCAGAAAAGCCTTTTGCTTCTGGTAAATGTATCGTAAACCAGAAACGGCTACCTTGTCCGAGTTGGCTGGTAATTTGTAATTTACCGCCCATCATGTTGACAAGGCGATTGCTAATTGAAAGTCCTAAGCCTGTACCTTCCATTTGTTGATTGTGTGAGCCAATTTGTTGGAAGGGGAGGAATACTTCTTCTAATTTATTGCTAGGAATTCCAATGCCTGTGTCTTCAACGCTAAAACAAATTTTATCGTGTTCTTTTTCTACACGGAAAATGACTTGCCCCTTTTCGGTAAATTTAATGGCGTTGCCTAATAAATTGATGAGAATTTGACGCAAGCGTTTTTCATCGCCACGAATGGCTGTCGGTAATGCATTTTTTTCTTTCCGAACAAAGGGGGAATCGTATATAAACCGAATATCTTTTTGTTCTGCCCGCATTCGAAACAGGTCGACAACATTATTGAGAAATTGTTCTAGGCTGAAATCGCTTTGATATAATTCCATGCGGTCAGCTTCAATTTTTGATAAGTCTAAAATATCGTTAATCAGTGTCAGTAAATATTCGCCACTTCGCTGGATGATATTAATGCCTTCCTGCTGTTGTGGGGTTAAGTTGCTGTCATGTCTCAAAATTTGAGCGTAGCCCAAAATACCATTTAAGGGGGTACGCAGTTCATGGCTCATGTTGGCTAGAAAACGACTTTTTGCACGATTTGCGGTTTCCGCAGATTCTTTTGCATTTTCCGCTTCGGTTTTGGCTAATTGCAATTGTTTCTGTAACAGGCTGATATGTAAATGGGTTTGAATCCGTGCTAAAACTTCTTCAGGTTGAAAAGGTTTTGTAATGTAATCAACGCCACCCACTCGAAACGCATGAACTTTATCCATTGCATCATCTAATGCGCTAATGAATAAAACAGGAATGTGTTTTGTCGCTTCTTCTGCTTTTAAATGCTGACACACTTCATACCCGTTCATATCAGGCATGTTAATGTCTAACAAAATTAAATCAGGGGGCAAGAGTTGCGCCGCAGAAAGTGCTAGCGCACCACTGGGGACAGGACGGACTTTATAACCACTGTCTGCTAATAAACTGACTAATAATCGTAAATTAGCGGGATTATCATCAACGATAAGTAAGTTCGGTTTTTGGGTGTTTTCTGTCGTTGGAATTTGCATAAGCACAGGGCATCAGCAGAGAAAATTAAGAGAATCATACGGGCTACTAAGCTTGTATTATACTCGATATGTTACGCTGCAATACGGATTGATTTACCGCATAAAAATGTCATTTCTATGACGCTGATTAGCATTTGACAGGGTGTTGAGTTTATCAACATCGATTTATTTTTATGTCATCTCACAGCTACACAGGGAAGGAGATTAAAAAAGGTTAATATCTGTCACTTTCTAAGCACTGAGTCAAATAAGTAACCGCTTAGAATGTGCTACTAATCAATTGAATAACAATAACAATAAAAAATGGCGTGGTTATTGCCTTAATAATAGCAACCTATTTGATGTCAGGTAGGCATGTCTTAAATAGGCATTGGTGACACGTTATTTTTTGGAGGCTTTTTATATGCGTACTTTTATGAACAAAGGAACACCTTCAGCACCCGCTGAAGGCACTTACAGACGGCGGAAAATTTGGCTATCTGTTGTCGGAAGCCTTGCGCTTTCCGCATTAGGACAAAACGTATGGGCGTATGATATTTCTTGTACTCCTGCTAACCCAACAGGGGCAACAGCCGTTGCCGTTGTAACGACAAACGTACCCGTTCCTAGTCCTACCTTAAATCTGGGCACTATCTCTCCTAATACAACAACAACGGCAACATGTACTTTAACCACTGCCACAGCACTGCAAATTACCGCTATTACAGTGCCCTCTGGTTATACCTTGATGTCCACAGTACCCACTCCGTTCCCACTGGTTTTAGATGGAACAACGACAACAACCGCAACTTTTATCATTCGCCTGAATTCTCAAGCATCTGATACGGTCGTGAGTGGAAATGTGGGTATTTCTAGTAATGAAGCAGGATTTGCAAACGTTAGTTTTCCCATTTCTGGTACTATTGCAACGCCAGCAACGGGGTCTAATGCGAGATTACGGGTATTTGATACCACTGACTTAAGCACCTACGAAACCACAAATCAACTCTACCCTGCTGTTCCTCCACAAACAGCAACCCGTTGTTTAAACATTGGGCTAACTGCACCAGGGTCAACAGCGAACCCGATTAAAACGGTTACGGTTGGTTCAACCAATGATGGTACTTTCACCCCCCCAACAGATTCAGTAACCAGTATTGTCTTCTTCCCCTCGCCTGATACCGCCTTTGGTTTAAGCAGCACCTCAGGTTCATCAGTCACCAGCGGTCTAACGGGATTAATGGGGTTAATTGACCCTGTTGCTCCTGCAACGCTTTATACGGGAACGCCCATTGCCGGCTCGTTCAAAGTCACTTTTGACCCAGCCAAACTCAGCCCAACGCCCACAACCTATCCCTATGTTGTGCCACAACGTAAATTGCAAGTCTTCTCAACCGACCCTGATTCCAACCCTGCGGAGATTCCTATCAGTGCCGTTGTTGTCCCTGACTTGAATCCAAAATTACAAGTGTTGGTAGATACCAGCTTAACCGTATCAAAAGACGCTACAATTGATTTAGGAACAGCAACTGTTGGTGAAACCTTATCCAAAACCTTTATTTTAAAGAATATTGGATACAGTAATTTAAACTTAGCGACTATTGCTCCAACAATAGCAGGTCTGACTACTGCCGTTACAGCAACCCCTGGACCTTATGCAGATTCTGATCAAGTCTTAGGACCCCGTACTTTAAACCAACCAACAAACGGTGGTTGTGCAACCTCGTTAACGCCCTCAGGTGAACAAACAACCTTTGAATTAGCGATGACCAGCACAACTGCAGGCATTTATACAGGTACGGTAACTATCGCAACCAATGATCCTACAAATCCCAGCTTTACCTTTAAAGTGACAGGAACATTTGAAAACGCCCCACCTCCAGCCCCTGTTAGCCCTGAAATTGATGTGTACTTTGGAACAACTGAATTACAAACAGATGCCACCACGTCCATCGATTTTGGAACAACCAACATCGGTACGCCTGTTACTAAAGAAATCATTATCAAAAACGTTGGGGTTGGTACAGAAGACTTACTCGTGACCTCTGTCAACTTCTTAGGTCAAAATGGACAGCCCTCACTCAACTTCAAAACAGTTGGTACAGTAGCAAACCGTGTTGTGCAACTCAGCGAAACACAATTTAGCGTCCAATTCAGCCCAACAACGGCAGGTACTTTCAACGAAACCATTGAAATCTACAACACCGACCGTGCAAACGGTGGTACACATGATGCGGGCGTTTCAGAAAATCCCTTCCGGATTAAAGTCACTGGCGTTGCAACCTCAACAACCAGCACAGGACCCGCATTAACCATTGCCCCAGCACCAACTAATGGCTCTATTACCAGTGATGTGGGCGGTATCGTCTGCGGTACAACAGGCACTGTATGTACAGCTAACTACACCCAAAACGCGACGGTTCAATTAACTGCAACCCCTGCAACAGGCGCGACCTTCACCAGTTGGGGCGGAAACTGCTCAGGCACAACCAATCCTTTAAGTGTGACAATGGATGCCGCGAAAACATGCACAGCAACCTTTACAAGTGGTAGCACAGGCACGACACAAACCTTAACCGTAACAAAGAACGGTAACGGAACTGTCAGCAGCACCCCTACAGGCATTGATTGCGGTACAACTTGCTCTGCCAGCTTCACCAGTGGCACCAGCGTGACCTTAACAGCCAGCCCCAGCACAGGTGCAACCTTCACAGGCTGGAGCGGTAGCTGCTCAGGCACAAACACCACCGCAACGGTCACTGTTGATGCCGCTAAATCTTGCGTTGCAACCTTCAGCGATACCAGCACAGGCACAACACAAACATTAACCATCACAAAAACAGGTAGTGGCTCTGTCGTCAGCTCTCCCAGCGGTGTTAATTGCGGTACGACTTGTTCTGCAAGCTTTAATACCAACACAGCCATCACCTTAACAGCCACACCGACAACAGGTGCAACCTTCACAGGTTGGAGTGGTAGTTGCTCAGGCACATCTACAACCCTCGTGTTGACACTGGACAGTGCAAAAGCTTGCACAGCAACCTTTACAACAGCCACCAGTTCTGAAGCAAATTGCTTTGAATCACAAAAAGGCATCTTGTTAGATGGTGTTTGCAAACCTGCACAACCACTCTTATCCACAGCGGTAGCAACCACAGGTGAAGGTGTTGCAACCACAGCAGAAATTGTCGGCGGTGTGATGGTAAATAATGGTTCAAGCTACCTCAATCCATCTAATACCACCATGTTGGAGGATGTTGTAGTCGCAGGTCATATCAAAGTCGCTAGCGAAGACGTGGGCAAAACGGCAGACATCATTGTTGCGGGTTTATTAACCATTGGTGACCAATTCTTCTGGTACATGTTAGATGGTAAAAACAATACTTGTGAATTATGCGTCGCTGCATGGAACTTTGATAGCCGTGATATTGTCCAATCCTTAGGTCAATTAACTGCACAAAAAACAGGGCTAATCTTACCTGCTTACTACCCAATCAAGATTTATGCAAGCAAATTCGCCGCTCCTGGTGTGTTACAAATCTTCATTGGCTACCGTATCACTTCAGGTTCTGATGTTGGTAAGTTAGTGTTCAACGCAGTACCCATTGATACCACTATTAAAACAGAATAACTCACCTTGAGTGACATCTGCTGACAACCACAACAAGGGGGAGGAAACTCCCCCTTGTTTTTCGAGTGAAAAAACCTGCTATAACTTGAGTTCGGCGAGTTTCTTTTAAAAAGACAACAGCTTGTCTGAATCAGAATTCACAGAATTTTCAGAATTAGCAGAATTAAAAAGCGTGATTCACCTTAACTTTTTGGTTTGAGGGTTTTAAATCCTGTTAATCCTGAAAATCCTGATTCAGACAATGTTTTAATCTTGTCTGGTGAATCCCAATGAAAAACAAGAGAATAATCTCTGCCAGTCCTTCAACCCTTTTCGCGTGTTCCAACAGACCTGCTAGGTTTTGAAACCCTAGCAGGTCTCTGTTTTATTTTATAAATCTCGCCGAACTCAGGTTGCTATAGTAAACGTACCACAAAGTGATTAAATTTAGGACTGGCAGTCCTGTGAGGACTGCCAGTCCTCGGCATCGTTTTATAGTGCGTTTACTATATTGATGCGCTATTTTTATTGAATTCTATTTAATCTTTTTATAATACGTTTGATATATACACATCAAACCGCGTATTAGGGCTTTCTATCGATACCGTTGGTTTAGTCTCTGCGAGAAATGGCGCGAGGCGTGGACGTTTGACAACAACCCGTTGTTTAGCATTTCCGCAGGCTAGGGGTAGAAGTTTGTCCGCGTCTAAATCTTCGCCAACTAATTGGCGGAAAATCCGCATTTCTTTTTTAACTAACGCGCTTTTATCGCGGTGTGGATACATCGGGTCTAAATAGATAACATCGGGTTTTTCGTCTGGGGGAAGGTGGGCAAGATAATCGCTTGCGTCTTGGTGTATCAACTTGATGCGGGTAATAATTTCTGCTGTTTCAGGGTCTTGTTGGGCACGTTGTAGTCCGTCGTGTAACAGTGCGGCGACAACGGGGGAGCGTTCAACAAGGGTGATGCGACAACCTAAGCAGGCAAGGACAAATGCATCACGCCCTAACCCTGCGGTTGCATCGATAATGCGAGGGGTTGCATTTTTTTTCAATCCGATGGCTCGCCCTAGTGGTTGATTTTTTCCGCCCCCTTGTTGGCGACGATAGCCAACCCGCCCGCCAATAAAGTCGACATAAATGCCGTTTTCTTTACTATTAAAATCAATTAATTCTAAGTAATCAGCGCGTAAATGTAGCGTTAATCCTGTGGGGTTGGGGTGGTCGCTGAGGGGGAGATGAAAAACTGCCGCGAGTTGGGCGGCAGTGGGTTGTAGATTGGGGGTATTTGGGTAAATAGGGATGGTCATTAGTAAATTTAGTGAACAACACGGGATTCTTCATCACCAGAGACAAGGCGCACTTTGTCGCCAATGTTAAAGATTTCATCGGCAGATTGTACAACAGCAACGGTTCTACCGCTGTCTAATCGAACGGTAATTTCTAAGCCGTCTTGGCGGGTTAAGCCTTCTTCAGCGGCTGACCCTAACAGCCATCCGCCAATACCACCTGCAACAGCAGCAATATCGCTCCCTCTGCCACCACCTACTGCACTACCTGCAATTGCACCAATTGCTGCACCACCGACAGAGCCGATAGGGGTTTTTGTGCCTTCAATCAGGATGGAGCGCACGGCAAGCACAGTGCCATATTCTACTTGTTGCACTTGGCGGGCTTGTTCGCGGGTATAGACTGAGCCTGAACGGCTGGTTGCACAAGCACTGAGCGTGAATGTAGTTAATAGAATCAGTAATAAGGGATATATGCGCATAAATTGGTTATTCCTTAGTTATGGGGGTATTTGTTGTTATCTCTAAATTATTGTAAGTGTAGCAAGTGTTGTGCTAGTTTTAATCTGCATTTTTCCGTAGGGGGATTTACGGACATTCTCGATACCGTGTGTTAGTGCTTTCTATCGATACGGTTAGCTTGGTTTCGTTTGGAAATGGCGCGAGGCGGGGGTATTTAACAACTATGTGTTGTTTGGCATGTTAGGTAGGGTAGGAGTTTATCTGCGTCTAGGTTTTCGCCGACTAATTGGCGGAAAATCCGCATTTCTTTTTTAACTAATGTTTGCTAAACAAGTAAGGATAGGTTGTAACGATTAATGAAAAAAATGATAGCTCCCACGTGATCTTGCAATTTCTTAGAGAAGGATAAGGTTTTGCGAACTAAGCGACTAACTCGCTGTCTCAATGTGTTATTAAATCGTTCTATATGATTAGTTAAACCTGTCTCCTTCCCGACCGCTCGGTGACGTTTACTGGGTAATACCCCTTTATACGCCGCCCAAAAATCCGTATAACACACTGCACATTGACGATAAACGCCTAGTTTGTCGTTTTGTTTGCCTAAATGCGTTTTCCCCTTTTTAATCACATGAGGACTTTGACATTCGGGACAATCTGGCATTTTGCGTTTTGCGGTTCTCTTTTTCTGGGAGGTTCTTTATATCCTATCAACCTTACCTGTTTAACCTGAGTTCGGCGAGTTTTATAAAATAAAACAGAGACCTGCTAGGTTTTGAAAACCTAGCAGGTCTGTCGGAACACGCGAAAAGGGTTGAAGGACTGGCAGAGATTACTCTCTTGTTTTTCATCGGAATTCACCAGACAAGATTAAAACATTGTCTGAATCAGGATTTTCAGAATTAACAGAATTTAAAACCCTAAAACCAAAAATTTAAGGTGAATAACGCTTTTTAATTCTGCTAATTCTGAAAATTCTGTGAATTCTGATTCAGACAAGCTGTTGTCTTTTTAAAAGAAATTCGCCGAACTCAGGTTATTGATACACCTTCATTAATGCTAGTTCGGCGAGTGGCGAAAACCTTTTAGAATTTTTCAACCAAAAAATGTAGGGTGGAATAGCAAAGCGTATTCCACCCTACGATTTATAATCTTTTTTTGCTCAGTTTTTGCAGAATTTCAAGGTGGAATACGCTTCGCTATTCCACCCTACAACATTCAAAACAACATTCAAACTATTGTCTTTTTAAAAGAATCTCGCCGTACTCGCGTTGTTTAGCAATACCCTCGTTTTTTTAAGAGAGGCTTGGCAATTGAGTCTTTAATTTGTTGATTGGCTTGCCTCTTCCCCACGTCGCGTTAATACTTCTACGCCGTCTTCTGTCACTAATACCGTGTGTTCCCATTGGGCGGATAGGCTGTGGTCTTTGGTGACGACTGTCCACGCATCAGGTAATAGTTTGATGTGGCGTTTTCCTGCGTTAATCATGGGTTCTATGGTGAAAATCATACCAGGGCGGAGTAGTTCGCCTGTTTTGGGTGTGCCGTAGTGTAGAACTTGGGGGTCTTCGTGGAATAATCGTCCGATACCATGCCCGCAGTATTCACGCACAACGGAGAAATGGAGCGATTCAGCATGTTTTTGAATAGCAGCACCGACATCGCCTAAATAATTACCAGGTTTAACTTGTCTAATCCCTATCCATAAACATTCGTAAGTTACATCGATAAGGCGTTTTGCGCGAACAGTGGGTTCGCCTGCAATAAACATTTTGCTGGTGTCGCCGTGATAGCCGTCTTTAATCACGGTAATGTCTATGTTGACAATGTCGCCCGCTTTTAATTTTTTATCATTCGGAATGCCGTGGCAAACTTGGTGATTAACAGAAGTACAAATGGATTTTGGAAAGCCTTTATAGTTCAGTGGTGCAGGTATCACTTTTTGCACGTTGACCATGTAATCATGACAAATGCGGTCTATTTCTTCAGTGCTGATGCCAACTTGAATATAGGGTTCTATCATTTCTAAGACTTCAGCCGCTAATCGACCCGCAACCCGCATTTTTTCAATTTCTGTCTGAGTTTTAATTGTGACTGCCATAATTTTTATAGGAATACAATTGTTGTCTTGTGCCTTATGTGGTATAAAGCACGCGCTTTGTATGCGGTAAAACGCTTTTTCTGTGAATGATAAATATTAAAGCGTGCAGTTATACGCTAAAATAGCCGTTTCGGAAAGTTTTTCCTTTCGTTAAATGCCGTTGTCTTTTTACAAAGTATAACCATACTTTAATTCTCAACCGACAGGTCTTAACACTTGTCACATCGCACATACATCGGCACATATATTGGGGTGCTCCGTTAAGGAGTCAATCTATGGGATGTATGGAGGATTAACCCTACTTTATTTTTTGGAGTTTTTAAATGGCAGTTTCAATGCGTCAAATGTTGGAAGCGGGTGTGCATTTCGGTCATCAAACCCGTTACTGGAATCCGCAAATGGCACCTTATATTTTCGGTGCTCGCAATAAAATCCATATCATCAACCTTGAGCATACCGTGCGTTTATACAATGAAGCGACTAACTTCATTGGTAAATTAGCCGCGAGAAAAGGCAATATTTTATTTGTGGGTACGAAACGTTCTGCCCAAGAGCCAATTAAGGAAGCCGCATTGCGTTGTGGTATGCCTTATGTCAATCGTCGCTGGTTAGGCGGGATGCTGACCAACTATAAGACAGTGAAGTCTTCTATCAAACGCTTGAAAGATTTAGAGGCGATGATTAGCGACGGAACTATCAATCATTTAACCAAAAAAGAAGCCTTATCCATTAATCGCCAAGTCGAAAAATTAGAGCGTAGCTTAGGCGGGATTAAGGATATGAATGGTCTGCCTGATGCGTTATTCGTTATCGATGTCGGTTATGAAAAAATCGCCATTAGCGAAGCGATGAAGTTGGGGATTCCTGTGATTGGTGTGGTGGATAGTAATTCTAGCCCTTTGAATATTGATTATGTGATTCCTGGTAATGATGACGCTATCCGTGCCATTGGTTTGTATGCAAACGGCATTGCCGATGTGATTCTCGAAAGTCGTCAAGCGGGTTTATTGCCCAATGAGGATGATTTCGTAGAAGTGCAAGACGATAAAGTTGCTTCTGACGCGCAAGAACAAGCAGCCGAATAAGCCGTTTTTTGTAGGGGAAGTTTTAGGACTTCCCTTTACCCGAATTTTATATTGATTTGCTTGAAGGAGTTACTGTTTATGACAATTTCAGCGGCACTGGTTAAAGAACTGCGTGAGCGGACTGGTGCAGGTATGATGGAATGTAAGAAAGCCTTGTCCGAAAATAATGGCGATATCGAAGCTGCTATCGAAGCCATGCGTAAGGCAGGACAGGCGAAAGCGGATAAGAAAGCAGGACGTGTTGCGGCTGAGGGGTTGGTCGTGATTCAACAAGATGCGCAAAATGCGGTGATTGTTGAAGTCAACTGTGAAACTGATTTTGTTTCTAAAGGTGATGAGTTTAAAGAATTCTGCGATGCAATTGCCAGTAGTGCATTGGTGAATAAGCCCGCCGATTTAGAGGCATTAGCCGCCGCTCAGTTAGCTGATGGTAAAACCGTTGATGAAAGACGGCGTGAGTTGATTGCGAAGATTGGTGAAAATATGACTATTCGTCGCTTCTCTTTAATGCCTATCAGTGGGGTTGTGGGGGCTTATTTACATGGTACGCGGATTGGCGTATTGGTCGATATGCGGGGCGGTGATGTGGATTTAGCCCGTGATGTTGCAATGCATGTTGCCGCAAGCCGTCCTGTTTGCGTTTCTGCGGAGCAAGTTGACCCTGACTTAATTGCGAAAGAAAAAGAAATTTTCATTGCGCAAGCACAAGAAAGTGGTAAGCCTGCTGAAATTATTGAAAAGATGATTGGCGGTCGGGTGCAAAAGTTCTTAAAAGAAATCACTTTATTAGGTCAGCCATTTGTTAAAGACCCTGACCAAACGGTAGAAAAATTGTTAGGTAGTAAAAAAGCGACCGTTGCCAGTTTTATCCGTTTTGAAGTCGGTGAAGGTATCGAGAAGAAAGTCGAGAATTTTGCTGATGAAGTCATGCAACAAGTGAAAGCAGTGAGCGGTTAATTTTTAACCCAGCTGTTTCATCTCTTTATTTATGTCCGCCGTCTATTGCAATTATGGTTTTTTATCTTTTGCAGTTGCTGATGGCGGACTGTTCACCCTTCTTAAACAAGATAATCGGTATTTTTCCAAATGTCTGAATTGACTCCTGCTTATCGCCGTGTCCTCTTAAAACTCAGTGGTGAGGCTTTAATGGGGAATATAGGCTATGGAATAGACCCGCAAATTATTGCGCGGCTTGCTTTAGAAATCCGTGATATTGTGCAGTTACAAGTACAAGTTGGTTTAGTCATTGGTGGCGGGAATATTTTTCGGGGTGCAGGTTTAACCGCAAATGGGATAGACCGTGTCTCGGCTGACCATATGGGCATGTTAGCAACCGTCATTAACGCACTTGCGATGCAAGACGCATTGTTAAAAGTAGGGGTTCATACCCGCGTGATGTCTGCGATTCGTATTGATGCCGTCTGTGAGGACTATACCCGCCGTCGGGCTATTAGCCATTTAGAAAAAGGGCGGGTGGTGATTTTTGCCGCAGGGACAGGTAATCCTTTTTTTACCACTGATTCTGCCGCGAGTTTGCGAGCAATTGAGATTAATGCAGATTTGATGGTAAAAGCGACAAAGGTTGATGGGGTGTATGCAGCAGACCCGAAGAAAAATCCAAATGCAACGCGATTTAGCCGTTTAACGTATAACGAAGTGTTGGCAAATCAATTGGGGGTTATGGATACGACCGCCGTTGTGTTATGTCGCGATCATAAAATGCCTTTGCGCGTGTTAGATATGGGACAAGCAGGCGCGTTATTACGTGCTGTAACAGGCGTTGATGAAGGTACTTTGATTTATAGTGAGGAATAAGTAATGAGTGAAATGTTACAGATGATAAAATCCGATGCAGAAGAGCGGATGCAGAAAAGTATCGAAGCACTCAAAGCCGAATTTATTAAAATCCGTACTGGTCGCGCTCATACCAGTTTATTGGATCATGTGATGGTGCCTTATTATGGGAATGATACGCCTATTAATCAGGTTGCCAATGTGACCGTGTTAGATAATCGTACCTTAGGGGTAACCCCTTGGGAAAAACCGATGTTATCTACAGTGGAAAAGGCGATTAGAGATTCTGATTTAGGGTTGAACCCAACAAATTTAGGGACAGTTTTACGTGTTCCTTTACCCCCCATGACCGAAGAGCGTCGCCGCGATTTGGTGAAAGTTGTGCGCCATGAAGCTGAAAATGCACGGGTTGCTGTGCGTAATATTCGCCGTGATGCGATTCAGGATTTAAAAGGACTGAAAAAAGACGGTTCTATCTCTGAAGATGATGAAAGACGCGCCGAAGAGAGTATGCAGAAGTTGACAGATAAATATATTGCTTTGTTAGATAAGCAATTAGCGGATAAAGAAACGGAGTTAATGGAAGTATAATGCTGGCGTAATGGTTTATCGTTTTTTTTGGGCGAGTCACCTTAGCGACACATCAACTCTTATGACAAAACAGGCGCAAACGCCACGCCATGTGGCAATTATTATGGATGGTAATGGACGTTGGGCAAAGAAACGTCTGTTACCGCGTATTGCAGGACACCGTGCTGGTGTTGAAACCGTTAGAAAAATCGTGCGTTGTTGTACGGAGCAGGGCATTGAGGTTTTAACGCTGTTCGCGTTTAGTAGTGAAAATTGGCGCAGACCTGAACAAGAAGTCAGTTTATTGATGGAATTGTTTATGTTTGCGTTACAGAATGAAGTTAAAAAATTACATGGTAATAATATTCGCTTGCGAATTATCGGCGAGCGCACTGCCTTTCCTGAAAAGTTACAAGCACTGATTCGTCATGCTGAAGAGCAAACTCAGCATAATACGGGATTGGTCTTAGTCATTGCTGCTAACTATGGCGGACGTTGGGATATTACTCAAGCGAGCCGTTATTTAGCCCATCAAGTTGAGCAGGGGTTATTAACCCCCCAAGAAATTAATGAGTCTTTGTTAGCTAAACATTTATCTTTTGCTGATTTGCCCGAACCTGATTTATTTATTCGTACAGGGGGCGAGCAGCGCATCAGTAATTTTTTATTGTGGCAATTGGCTTATACCGAGTTGTATTTTACGGATACTTTATGGCCTGATTTTGATGCGGATGCGTTTCAATTAGCCCTGACTTCTTTTGCAACGCGACAACGTCGATTTGGACGAACAGGCGATCAGGTAGAACAAGATGCTCAAGCAAAGAATTCTAACCGCTAGTATTTTAGTACCCTTATTAGTCATTTTAGATTTGTATTTTTCTACTTTATCTTTTGCCATTGTCTTGGGCATTTTTGTCTTGCTTGGGGTGTGGGAATGGGCGGGTTTGAGTGGTTGGACGCAAGTTGTAGAAAAATGGATTTATACAGGGATATTTGCGGTTTTAATGAGTATCACTTATTTAGGATTATATAAGTATCCGTTGTTATTGAATGGTTTGATAAGTGTTGCAAGTTTAGGCTGGTTGTTTGCTTTATTCGTTGTGTGGGCTTATCAACAGGGGCGTGATTATTTACCAACAGAGCGAATTGTTAAAACGGCTTTAGGTGTCTGGATTTTATTGCCTGCATGGTGTGCTTTGTGGTTATTGCACGCACAACGTGGGGGGGAGTGGGTGTTATTTCTCTTGATTCTAGTTTGGGCGGCTGATACGGGGGCATACTTTGCTGGGCGACGTTGGGGACGTGGAAAATTAGCGGATAAAGTCAGTCCAGGGAAAACATGGGCGGGTGTTTGGGGGGCTTTAGGAGCTAGTCTTATCGTTACCTTGTTATTTGGCGGGTGGGCGCATTTCTCTGGTGTTGCTTTAGTCATTTTGTTAGGAATTGGGCTGTTGACGGTTTGTGCGTCTATTCTGGGAGATTTGTTAGAGAGTTTGTTTAAACGGAAAGCGGGTGTAAAAGATAGTGGGCAGTTATTACCAGGGCATGGTGGTGTGTTAGATCGAATTGACAGCTTAACCTCAGCAAGCCCCATTTTTGTTACCAGTCTTTTTATCACAGGAACTTTATAATGGCAGGCATTTGTATTTTAGGCGCGACAGGCACTATCGGTTTAAATACGCTTGATGTCATTGGTCAACATCCTGAGCAATATCAGGTTATCGCGCTAACTGCCAATCAAAATGTCGAACGCTTATTGCAGTTATGTATTAAGTGGTCGCCCCGTTATGCGGTGATGGTTGAGCCTGATGCAGCGGAACAACTTGCTTATCGTTTAAAAGCCTTAAATTCAGATGTGACGGTATTAAGTGGCGTAGAAGGACTTGTAAAAGTTGCGCAATTGCCTGATGTAGATAAGGTGATGGCGGCGATTGTGGGCGGTGCGGGTTTATTACCGACACTTGCCGCTGCTCAAGCGGGCAAAACGGTTTTATTGGCGAATAAAGAAGCCCTTGTGATGTCAGGGCATTTATTTATGCAGGCAATTCGGGATACAGGGGCAACGTTATTGCCGATTGATAGCGAACATAATGCCATTTTCCAATGTATGCCTGCGCAGTTTCAACAAGTTGGCGATTTAGCCCAGTTAGGCGTACATAAGATTTTACTCACCGCATCGGGTGGCCCTTTTCGCAAAACCCCGTTAGAACAGTTAGGGGAAGTTACGCCTGAGCAGGCTTGTGCTCATCCAAATTGGAAAATGGGGCAAAAAATTTCTGTTGATTCGGCAACGATGATGAATAAAGGTTTAGAAGTCATCGAGGCGTGTTGGTTATTTAATACAACAACGGATTTTATAGACGTTGTTTTGCATCCACAAAGTATTATCCATTCTTTAGTCGCTTATGTTGATGGCTCTGTGCTGGCACAATTGGGCAATCCTGATATGCGCACACCCATTGCCCACGCGCTGGCTTATCCTAAGCGTATCAGTGCGGGTGTTGAACCCTTAAATTTAATTGAAATTGCTCGATTAGAATTTGAACCCATTGTTGATGGTCGTTTTCCTTGTTTGCAATTGGCTTATGAAGCCATGCGAATAGGGGGAACAGCAACCACGATTTTAAATGCAGCAAATGAAATTGCAGTACAAGCCTTTTTAGAACGACGCATTCGATTTACACAAATTCCGCGCTTAATTGAAAATACCTTAGCACATATTCCTGCAAAAACGGTTACTTGCTTGGATGATGTTTTAGCTGATGATACTCAGGCCCGTTTGTGGGCAACAACATGGTTAGATAAGTTGCAGTCACCTTTTTAACCCCCATATTGCGCATCAATTATTCTTTATAAATTGGGATGGAAATTATGTGGCTCATCCAAACGATATTCGCGTTTATTGTTGCGGTAGTCGTCTTAGTGACGGTTCACGAATTTGGACATTACTGGGTTGCTAAACGCTTAGGCGTTAAAATTTTACGTTTTTCCATCGGATTTGGACAAGTCCTATGGTCACGACGAATTGGGCGTGATAATACCGAATTCGCATTGGCAGCAGTGCCATTAGGCGGGTATGTGAAGATGTTAGATGAAGCAGAGGGGGAAGTCCCTGAGCAAGAACGACATCGTGCTTTTAACCGTCAACCGTTATGGATACGAGCCGCCATTGTGAGTGCAGGGCCACTGTTTAACTTTTTATTTGCTATTCTTGTATATACCCTGATTTATCAATTCGGTATCACCGATATTAAAGCCATTGTGGGTGAGGTGAGCCCAAATAGTGTTGCAGCACGTGCGGGCTTACAATCAGGTGATCAAATTATTGCCGTGAATGGAACAGCCACGCCACACTGGCAAACTGTCCTACAAGCAACATTGCCCGCGATGTTAGACCAAGAAGATAGTATTTATACGGTACAAACAGAAGGGCTTTATGAAAAACAATTAACGGTTGCAACCAGTGAATTATCCCTAGATGATATTGCGGAAGGACAATTTCTTCAGCATTTAGGACTGACTCCTTTTCGCATACCATTACCCGCACAAGCTGGGCAGGTTATTGCTAATAGCGCGGCTGACCGAGCAGGCTTGCAGGAAGGCGACCGTATTTTGTCACTGAATGGGGAAAAAGTTGCAGATTGGACAAATTGGGTAAAATATGTGATGGCTCGTCCTAATCAGCCCATCGTGACAGAAATTGAACGTCAAGGAGAGCGTCATACCTTGACACTAACCCCTGATAATATCGATGGGGTAGGACGTGTGGGTGTTTACGCGCCACGAATACTTATCCCCGAAGATTATTTAACTACTGAATACTATGGCTTTTTTGAGTCTATTTGGAAAGGTACGGTTAAAACATGGGATGTTACAATTCTTTCTTTACGCTTCTTGGGTAAAATAGTGTTATTAGAAGTCTCACTAACCCATATCAGCGGCCCAATTGGCATTGCACAATACGCAGGTATGTCCGCCAGTAACGGCATTATCACCTTTTTAACCTTTTTGGGTGTGTTTAGCATCAGTTTAGGGGTAATGAATCTATTACCAATTCCTGTGTTAGACGGCGGACACCTCTTATTTTATTTTTTAGAATGGGTTAAGGGTAAACCCGTTGATGAAGAAACACAGTTTTTCTTTTATCGAATAGGATTGAGCTTACTGCTTGGACTTATGGGACTTGCGATTTTTAACGACCTTGGACGACTACTTTAGTGATTGTCAACGATATAGCAATAGATAATAACTAATTTCACCCGTTTTATTGATTCTCAAGATAACATCGTAAGATAATAGAGCGATTGCCTAACTTAGTGACCGAATGCCGATAATACGGACAAACACTTAAACAACCCCACCGCCGCTTGAATGAACAATCGACCTTTTACTACGCAACTTAAACGTTTTCAATATCGCCACTGTTTAGGCGTGCTTCTTTCCAGTTACGCACTGAGTGCAGGGGCTTTTGAACCTTTTACCGCAACCGATATTCGTTTAGAAGGATTGACACGCACCACCTCAGGGACGGTTTTTAACTACCTACCGATACAAGTCGGTGAGCGGGTAGATGCACAAAAAACCAATAATGCAATTACTGCATTGTTTAAAACAGGGTTATTTAACGATGTGCAATTAGCGCGTGATGAGAACGTGTTAGTCGTTAAATTGGCAGAACGCCCCGCTATTTCGCAAATTAATATTGAAGGCAATAGTAGTATTGAAACCAAAGATTTAAAAAATGCCTTAAAATCTATTAATTTTGCAGAAGGACGTGTCTTTGATAAATCGACATTAGAACGGGTAAAACTTGAGTTACAACGGCAATATTTCAGCTTAGGAAAATATGCGGTACAAATAGATACCACCGTTACCCCACTGGATGAAAGTCGCGTTGCGATTGACCTCAAAATTTCTGAGGGAGTTGTCGCAAAAATCAAACAAATCAATATTATTGGGAATAAAACCTACCCTGATAAAGCATTGCTCAGTGAAATGCAATTAGGAACAACGGGCTGGCTATCCTTTTTTACCAGCAATGACCAATATTCGCGCCAAAAACTCTCTGCCGATTTAGAAGCCATTCGTTCATATTATTTAGACCGTGGCTATATCAATTTTACCATTGATTCAACACAAGTTTCTATTACCCCTGATAAAAAAGATGTGTATATCACCATCGCTATCACGGAAGGTGAACAATACAGCATTTCTAATATCAAACTGATTGGCAATCTCATTGTCCCTGAATCAGAACTCACCTCAAAAATGACAATTAAGTCAGGTGATGTATTTTCACGTAAAGAAATTACCAGTACAACAGAAGCGATTACCGAACGGATAGGCGATGAAGGCTACGCATTTGCTAACATCAACATGGTGCCTGATATTGATAAGGAAAAGAAAACCGTTGCTTTAAACTTCTTTGTTGACCCAAATCGACGGATTTATGTGCGACGGATTAATTTTCAGGGCAATACGAAAACCCGCGATGAAGTCCTACGTCGAGAAATGCGCCAAATGGAAGGCGGTTATATCTCAACCCGTGCGGTAAAACGTTCACAAAACCGCTTAGAATTACTCAACTACTTTGATAATGTTGGCGTAGAAACCCCTTTAGTCCCCAATACCAACGACCTCGTCGATATTAACTATACCGTTCAAGAAAAAAGCTCAGGCTCATTAATGGCAGGGGTTGGATTCTCACAAACGCAAGGTTTATTACTCAACGCCAGTATTTCACAAGATAATTTCTTAGGCTCAGGGCGACATGTCAGCGCGGCAGTCAACAATAGCCAAGTGAATACCGTTTATAGCTTCTCCTATTTAAATCCCTATGTAGATGTAGATGGGGTTAGCCGTGGTTTTGGACTTTTTTACCGTACAACTGATGCAGAAGAAGCCAACTTAAGCCGTTACACCACCGATGTGTATGGCGGAAACATGACTTATGGTATTCCCATCAGTGAATTCAATAGCGTGCGCCTTGGATTTAACTACGACAACACCAAATTAAAAACCACCGAATCCAGTGCAACAGAAGTTTTTGATTTTATTAATCGCTACGGCGATACTTACGACTCTTATCGTTTAACCGCGAGCTGGTCACGCGATACCCGTAACCGTGCTGTTTTTGCTGATAAAGGGATGTTTCAATCCTTTAACGCAGAAATTGCAATTCCAATCAGCGATTTAGATTACTACAAACTCAGCTATCGCCAACAATGGTTATTCCCCATTATGAAGGATTACGTTTTCTCGACCAAAGCAGAGGTTGCTTATGGTGATGGATACGGCGATAATGACGAGTTACCATTTTTTGAAAACTATACAGCGGGGGGACCGCGTACTGTTCGTGGTTACAAAGAAAACACATTAGGGCCTTTAGACTCTAATGACAGACCGCTGGGGGGAAATTTCAAAGTAGTTGGAAATGCAGAACTTTTCTTGCCCATTCCTTTTGCGGAAGACCTCCGCTCGTTACGTGTCTCTGCATTCGTTGACGTTGGGAACGTGTACGGTCAAAACGAAGATTTTGATGTATCAACATTACGCGCTTCAACAGGACTTGGTGCAATCTGGATTTCACCCATTGGTGTACTCACTTTTAGTCTTGCTTATCCCATTAACGATAAAGACGGCGACCAAACCCAAGCATTCCAGTTCTCAATTGGTACTAATTTTTAATCTTGACATGTCATTGTATGGAGTTTCCCTTGAAAAAGTTTTATCTCATCACTGGTTTATTATGTAGTCTTGTCTCTACCCCTGCATTTGCCGAGTTAAAAATTGGCTTTGTCAATGCTGTACGGGTGATGGAATCTGCCCCCCAAGTTGCGGACGCAAACAAACGCTTAGAAGCAGAATTTGCGAATCGGCAGAAAAAACTGCAAGGCTCACAACAAGAATTACGCCGTTTAGAAGACCGCCTTGCCAAAGATGGCGCAATCATGAGCGAAGCAGAAAACCGCGATTTACAACGGGATATTGCTGCTAAACGTCGTGATTTACGCCGTGAACAAGATGAATTCCGTGAAGACTACAATATCCGTCGGAGTGAAGAGCTAGACAAATTACAAAAACGAATTGTTGAAGTGATTCAATCCATTGCCCGTCAAGAGGCTTATGACTTTATACTCAGTGATGGCGTTGTATGGGCCAGTGATAAAGTTGATATTACTGAAAAAGTCTTAGGCAGTTTAAAGAAAAAATAATCCTTAAACCCCATCCCTACTGAGCCTATGTCCGTTTCTGTGAGCCTTGCTGAATTAGCGGCAACCCTTGGAGCAGAACTACAAGGTGCAGACCCGTCGACCGTTGTGAGTGGTATTAACTCCCTCACACGGGCGACTGCACAAGAAGTCAGCTTTTTCTCCAACCGTCGTTATCGTGCTGACCTGCTTAAAACCCAAGCAGCTGCCGTTATATTGAACGCAAAAGACCATGTCGATTGCCCTGTTCCTGTGCTGCTCATGGAAAATCCTTATCTTGGCTACGCACTTGCTGCCGCTTATTTTAACCCGCCCCTGCCAAAACCTATAGGCATACACCCCAGTGCATGGGTTAGCCCTGAGGCAACGCTTGGTCATGGTGTCTATATTGGCGCACAAGCGGTGGTCGAAGCGCGAGCCGTTATTGAGGATAATGCGGTTATCGGTGCAATGTCCGTCATCGGTGTTGGAGTACATATCGGGGAAGGTAGCCAACTGATTGCCCAAGTGACGTTATGCACAGGCACAAAAATTGGCAAGCGTGTTGTGATACAACCAGGAGCAGTCATTGGTGCGGATGGTTTTGGACTTGCTAATCATCAAGGTCAATGGATTAAAGTCCCTCAGTTAGGTGGTGTTATCATTGGTGACGATGTAGAAATAGGCGCAAATACCACCATTGATAAAGGCGCGCTAGAAGACACCATCATAGAACGTGGCGTAAAACTCGATAATCAAATCCAAATTGCTCACAATGTTCACATTGGAGAACATACAGCAATTGCAGGTTGTGTTGGTATTGCAGGCAGTACGCGCATTGGGCGTTATTGCATGATTGCAGGTGGTGTTGGCATTGTGGGACACATTGAACTGGTCGATCATGTTCATGTCACAGGTGGTTCTATTATTTTACAATCCATCCTCTCACCAGGAGTTTATTCTTCAGGTACTCCGTTAGAACTAAACCATCAATGGCATCGCAATTATCACCGTTTTAAACAACTGGATGACATGGCAAAACGTCTCACTTCTTTAGAAAAAACGCTGAAATGACAAAACATTATTTCTGTGGTCATCAAGACTGCACACATTCTCACTCCTTCTTATCCTGTCAAACAGGAGCCATGCGATGACAACAAATACTTTGAATAGCATGGATATTCATCAAATTTTACAACACTTACCCCATCGTTATCCTTTTTTGCTCATCGATAGGGTATTAGATTACAAACTGGGTGAGTATTTAACAGCGATTAAAAACGTATCCTATAATGAACCTTTCTTTTTAGGACATTTTCCTCACCGCCCTGTTATGCCAGGCGTTTTAATACTAGAAGCGATGGCACAAGCAACAGGCGTACTTGCTTTTAAAACCAGCGATGCAAAACCTGATAACCAATCCCTCTATTACCTAGTCGGTATTGACAATGCTCGGTTTAAACAACCAGTTGAACCAGGTGATCAGCTCTACATAGAAGTGAAAGTGACCAGAATTATTCGGGGGGTTTGGAAATATGCCGCAACCTCGACAGTTGACGGCAAATTGGTTTCCAGTGCCGATCTCATGTGCATGAAAAGTGATATACCAAGTTGATAGACCCACGCGCATACATAGACCCTAAAGCAGAACTAGACAGCAGTGTCCAAGTTGGAGCTTTCTCATATATCGGTGCTGGTGTCCAAATTGACGCAGGCACAAAAATAGAACCGCATGTCGTCATTAAAGGCACGACTCGAATTGGACGCAATAACCGTATCCATCAATTTGCAGCATTAGGCGATGATCCACAAGATAAAAAATATCGTGGAACAGATACACGCTTAGAAATTGGTGATGACAACGTTATTCGTGAATATTGCACCATGCACCGTGGAACAGAAGATGACGAAGGGATTACTTCCATTGGAAATGACAACTGGATTATGGCATATACCCACTTTGCCCATGATTCACGGGTAGGCAATCATACCATTTTCGCAAACGGCTCATCCTTAGCAGGACATGTCATTGTTGCTGATTACGTCATACTGGGCGGATTTAGCCTCGTGCATCAGTTTTGCCAACTAGGCGCGCACAGCTTTTCAGGAGCAGGCACCGTCATATTTAAAGACGTTCCCCCCTTTGTGACCGTTTGGGGCAATACCGCAAAAGCCTATGGTATTAATAAAGAAGGGTTAAAACGCCGTAACTTCAGCCCTGAAGCCATTCGCCACATTCAAGAAGCCTATAAAATCATCTATCGACAAGGCTTAACCTTAACAGAGGCAATAGAAGCCTTAAAAGTGAAAGCAACGGATTGTGCTGAAATTAACTTAATGATTGATTTTCTAGGAAAAACAACACGCGGTATTGTACGCTAATACTAATCTAACGTATAAACAATCTGTTGCTTTCTTTAGCCCATAAAAAAACCTGTCCGTACGAAACACCGTGACAGGTTTTTTTATAAAAAGACGGCGCAATCGAGTCGCGGTAACGCTTACGCTTGAGCTTGTTGGCTCAAACTACGAATATGACTATTTAAACGGCTCTTATGACGAGCAGCCTTATTCTTATGAATTAAACCTTTATGCGCCATGCCATCAATGACAGGAACTGCAATTGCATAAGCGGCTTTAGCGGCTTCAACATTACCTGTTGCTAAGGCTTTAACCACGTTTTTAATAGAAGTACGTAAACGGGTACGTTGTCCCGCATTTAATTGACGATGTGCTTCGGATTGACGAACCCGTTTCTTTGCTTGTGCTGAATTAGCCAACGTTGAACTCCCTGAATAATGACCAGTTGAAACTTAAACTCATAATTATGTAGTAAGTTAAGCGTTTAATCAAGATGTGTTTTATAAACCTAAATTCAACATGATTATATCGCCTTGTGACCGATAATAATTGCGTAGCAACTTAATCAGTTAGCATAAAATATTACCAATATTCTTTAGCCTTTGTATTAATAATAGATTAAATATCCAGTTGACAGGGTATGAATCTGATTTGCGTTTTGATGTCTCAGATGTGCAGGTGCGTTAAATTTAGCGGTTCTCATAACGATACTTAAAAGAAATCAGTTATCCGATTAGAACAGCTTGATTAATTGCTAAGTGAGTTTAATTAAGGATGCGCCAATGAAAAACTTTTTTATATTGCTTTATTTATTAGTTTTTTCCAATACTATTTATGCCACACAATGGGAACGGGTCGCAACAGGTCGCAGTGGATTTGGGGAAAACGACACGATTGCCATTTCTCCCCATAATCCAAATATGCTCTATTTTACGGATGCTGACTGGCTTTATCAGAGTAAAGACGGTGGGGAACAGTGGGAACAGCTAGAAACGACAAATGTCGAAGGGGTAATCAATGGTATCGTTATTAACCCACAAAATACGGCTATTATTTACCTAACAACTCACGATGATTCAACAGTTCGTATTTTTAAATCCGAAGATGATGGCATCTCTTGGGTAAAAAAATATGAAAATACGGGCTACTTGATTCAATTAAGAATTAATCCTTATAATCCTGATATTCTTTATTTTTTAAATTATGGTTTTCTCAAAAGTGTTGATGGTGGTGATAACTGGGAAAACGCCTTACCTTCTCCATATTCGCCTTCATTTATCGCCGTGAATCCACAAAATCCCAACACACTTTATCTGAGTACGAATGATTCTCCCTTCTCTGGTGGTACTCGTGGTTATGAACTTCATAAGAGTGTCGATCAAGGGCAAACTTGGGTGTTAAAAACTTTTTTTTCTTCCGTCCTACAGGAAGGAAATTTACCTATCGCAATTGATCCACATCATCCAAATACACTTTATGTCAGTGAAGAACACTATAATCCACCTAGAGAATATGAACCACGTATTAGCAAAAGCACTGATGGGGGAGAAACATGGGAGACTATTCATCATATTGCAGCCGATAATATTGTGATTGACCCCCATAATCCAGAAATTGTCTATTTAGGCGCACGAACAGGTTTATACCGTAGCGCGAATGGCGGTAAAACTTGGACTGAGTTATCAACTGAGCTTAGTTCAAAACCTAATATTCGCGCACTGGTTATCAACCCGCATCATCCTGAAATTCTCTTTGTCGGGGTACAAAATAGCGGATTATATCGTGTTATTACTGATAGTGATTGCGTTGCCACCTATCATTTGGCACAAAATACCGTCAATATTCCTTGTCTTCGTATTGATAATGATAACAATGTATTGAATGTCGAGTTGACTGGACGTGAATCTGATTTGCGTTTTGATGTCTCAGATGTGCAGGTGCGTTAAGTTTATTTGAACAAACCATTTAAAACAGGGTATATCATTAATTATATGATATACCCTGTTTTTTTCTAAAAATAAAATCAGAATAAATCATCTTTATATATCCCTAGCATATTGACTGAATTGCCTACCACACTACGTACTTTTCTACCCTACCTGACATCAATAAGTTGGTGATACAATATCCCGTTATTACATCTATTTATAAAATAAATTATGTAACAACCTGATATTTTAAAATATGTACGGGTTTTTTCTCCTTCTTAAACACTCAAACTATCACAGAATTTAAGGTTTTCATTTATGGCAGGACATAGTAAGTGGGCGAATATTCAGCATCGTAAAGGTGCGCAAGATGCAAAAAGAGCCAAAGTTTTTACGAAATTTATTCGTGAAATCACCGTTGCCGCACGGATGGGAGGGGGAGACCCAAATGCAAACCCCCGTTTGCGTTTAGCGGTGGATAAGGCATTAACCGCTAATATGCCGAAAGACACAATTGAACGGGCGATTAAGCGCGGAGCAGGTGCGGCGGAAGGGGAAAACTACGAAGAAGTCCGTTATGAAGGATATGGCGCGGGCGGTATTGCGGTGATTGTGGATTGTATGACGGATAATCGCAATCGGACGGTTTCTGAAGTGCGTCATGCGTTTAGTAAATGTGGCGGGAACTTAGGCACGGATGGTTCTGTGGCATTTATGTTCGAAGAAATTGGGCTTTTAACCTACCCCGCTGGTAGTGATGAAGACAAGCTCATGGAGGCGGCTTTAGAAGCTGGTGCGCAGGATGTGGTGAAGAATGAAGACAGTTCTGTCGATATTATTACCGCACCCAGTGATTTACACAGCGTTAAAACGGCGATGGAAAAAGCAAAATTAGCCCCTGAATCGGCTGAAATTACCATGCGTGCAGGTACAAGCACCAGTGTTGATTTAGAAACTGCACAGAAAATCGTTAAATTACTAGATATGCTAGAAGATTTAGATGATGTGCAAAAAGTCTATTCAAATGCCGACTTTAGTGATGAAGTCATGGCAGCACTCGCATAATTTTTGCATGACACGAATATTAGGAATAGACCCTGGTTCTCGAGTAACGGGGTTTGGCATTATTGAGGCGCACGCTCAAAAGGCTGTATTTGTTACGTGTGGGTGTATTCGCACTCACACAACAGATATGCCGACACGCTTGCATGAAATTTATACAGGATTGCAATCATTGATTGCGCAATATCAACCCAGTGTTTTAGCCATAGAACAAGTATTTGTGTCACGAAATGTGAGTTCTGCGTTAAAGTTAGGACAAGCACGTGGTGCAGCAATTGTTGCAGCAGTGGTACAAGGTTTGCACGTTCATGAGTATGCGCCGAATCAAATTAAGCAGGCTGTTGTTGGACAGGGACATGCACAAAAAGAGCAGGTGCAACAGATGGTGAAAATTCTATTATGTTTATCCGCTGTTCCTCAAGCCGATGCGGCGGATGCGCTCGCGGTCGCACTTTGTCATTTGCACACAGCACAACATCAACAGCAGTTAGCCAAAGCAGGTATATTGCGGTAAGGTCATCGTATTTTCACTTTCAATTGAACTAGGTTATTTCATGATTTCGCGCTTACGCGGATTATTATTAGAAAAATCTCCTCCTATACTTGTCATCGATGTACAAGGGGTCGGCTATGAAGTAGAAGCCCCGATGTCAACTTTTTATAAATTACCTGATTTGAACCAGTCTGTTAGTTTATTTACTCATTTATTAATTCGTGAAGATGCCCATCATCTTGTTGGTTTTATTAGTGATGCAGAACGGCGCATGTTTCGAGAATTAATTCGCGTCAATGGTGTGGGAGCTAAATTAGCATTAGGTATTTTATCCGCTATGGAATTAGGTACATTTGCAAGTAGTATTCAGCAAGGGAATACCGCCCAATTAATCAAAATTCCTGGTGTCGGAAAAAAAACGGCTGAACGTTTAGTTATTGAAATGCGTGATAGATTAACCACATTTATCACCGATGCGCCCAATCATTCCGCGACATCATCCGCCTCATCTGCTTTAGTACAGGGATTGATTAGCCCAGTCGATGATGCGATTAGTGCATTGATTGCACTAGGATATAAGCCTCAGGAAGCAACACGTTGGGTACAAGCTGTGACAAGCGAAAGCACAGAAAAAATCAGCAGTGAGATATTAATTAAACGGGCATTACAAGCCGCATTAAAACAGTAACGAGGGATGAACTCGCGTTTAAAGAGAGGCAAAAATGTTTAAAGAGGACGAACAAAAATTTTCAGTATTAGTCGTTGACGACGACCTCTTTATGCGGGGTATGTTGCAAAATTTGCTAGAGGAACAAGGTTATACCGTTATACAGGCTGAAAATGGTGCGAAAGCAATTGATACGTTTAAAATTTATTCGCCTGATTTAGTGTTGTTAGATGCTGCTATGCCTGTGATGGATGGATTTACTGCTTGTTATCAATTAAAGCAAATGAATACAAGCATTGATGTCCCCGTGATTATGATTACCTCTTTAGACGATGAAGCTTCTGTTGATAAGGCTTTTACAGTGGGGGCAGTTGAATATATTACTAAACCTGTGCATTGGGCGGTCTTGCGTCATCGGGTCAAAGTTATTTTAGAGGGTAAACGCGCACAAGTTGCGCTACGTAAAAGTGAAAATCGGTTTCGGGGTATTTTTGAACAAGCTGCGATGGGTATCGCATTGGTCGATATGTCAGGCAAAATTGTGCATCACAACCCAGCCTTACAACAGATGTTAGGTCATACGACCGAACACTTAGAAGGTAAAAACTTTAATAAACTTTTTTACCCTGCAGATACCGCTGTAGAAAAAGAATTCTATTTGCAGTTATTGAGTGAAGAACGTCCGTTTTATCAAATGGAAAAATATTTTTTCCATCACCAAAATAGCCCCATGCTGTGGGGGCGTATTACCACATCGTTGGTGCGAGATGCGAATGATAAACCTCAATATTTAATTCATATGGTGGAAAATATCACCGAGCGAAAACGCGCCCAAACAAAGCAGCGTTTAGCAACAAAAGTCTTTGAAACCACCACCGATAGTGTATTAATCACTGATGCAAATGGTGCAATCATTGATGTGAATCAAGCCTTTATTGTGACAACAGGCTATAGTTATGATGAAGTTTTAGATAAAAAACCACGTTTCTTACAGTCTGGCAGACATGAGGCTTTATTTTATGAGACATTATGGGCAAGTCTGCGCGAAACAGGACGTTGGCGCGGCGAAATCTATAATCGTCGTAAATCTGGCGAAATCTATGCGGTGTGGTTATCTATCAGTGCTATTCGTGGTGAGCATAATGAAATCACACATTATGTTGCTGTCTATTCCGATATGCGGGCATTGCGTGATGATGCAGAAAGGATGCGTCTATTGACGCATTATGATTCGTTGACCGAATTACCAAACCGTCTTTTATTCCATGAACAATTAACCCGCGCCTGTCGTCAAGATGAATGTCTTGCCCTGTTATACCTAGATTTAGATAACTTTAGACAGATTAATGAGCATTTTGGCTATGTAGTTGGTGATGAGTTTTTGAAAACACTGGCAAAACAATTACGCAAGGTCATTCGGGATGGTGACATGATTGCACGTTTAGAAGGGGATGAATTTGCGCTGATTTTATCGCCTATTCATCAAGATTATGACGTGCGTTTACTGGCTGAAAAATTATTTGAACTGGTCACACAGGCTGTGTTTTTAGAAGGGCATGAAGTACAAGTTAATTGCAATATTGGCATTGCTTTTTATCGACCTAACCATGACAGAATAGAAGAAGATGGCATTAGCGTGGTAGAAAAATTGATTCAGCAAGCAGATATGGCAATGTATCTTGCGAAAGAGTCAGGAAAAAATACGTTTTATATTTTTGATGAACACCTCTTAGCCAATATGGTTTAGTCTATACTTGGTTCGATGGCAATTCCTTGCCTGTCTTTATCTGTAGAGACCTTAAACACCTTAACTGTGTAGATAATAAGGTCTCTACAATCATCGATATAACTTATTTTTCATATTGTTTCCTTAATCCTACTCAATCATTCAGTTACTCAATTTATGACGTAACGATAACGAATGATTAATGCATTTTATCGTTTATTCTATGGTAGTGTATTTTCATAGAAGTTTAGCTAAACTACGGTTTAGTTATATTGAAAAGAGATTTTATTCTTTTTTAGAATAAAAAATCTTTGCTACAGTGGGTCATAGGTGATACTTAGTAGTGGACAATTTTTTTTTCCTGCTTCACTATAAAAAGTATTGTGAAATACTTTTTACGCCCACAAATAAAATTTGTTTATTGTCGATATATCTATCGTTTTGAGGAGAATATAATCATGTCCCCACAACCTCAACCCGCTCTTTCAGCGCAACAAGATTCTGCTATTCGTTGGGACAATTTAACTCCTGTCGCTCGTCAGGTTTTACAAGTCACGGCAAAAGCTTGGTTTAGTGCAGAACACACTAATGCTGCTAATAGTGAAGACAGCCAAAGCAGTGAAGCAGCAAGTGGTGTTGCTGGTTGGCAGGTACAATGGGTGAAATGCCAAGAGTGGTTACGCGCTCACAAAGTCATGTTACCCAGTTCATCATAAGATGAAACTATTTTTTTAACTGTGATTCATTGATTTATCCATGATAATCAACGAAATCACAGATATTTTGGGTTATTCTACTAAGTTCGCTAATAAATCCATTTGATACTCATGCGTTAATGGCGCAATGAGTAAATCCAAATAGCCTTCCAATACATCTTCTAGTTTGTATAACGTTAAGTTAATGCGGTGGTCAGTAATACGCCCTTGTGGATAATTATAAGTGCGTATTCGTTCCGAACGGTCGCCACTGCCGACTAAACTCCGTCGTGTTGCTGCCTGTTCTGCATTTTGCTTATCACGTTCCATTTTTAATAAACGGGCTTGTAACCATGACATTGCCTTTGCCCGATTTTTATGTTGAGAACGTTCTTCTTGACACTCTACAACAATACCTGTTGGTAAGTGGGTGATACGAATGGCAGAGTCGGTTTTATTAACGTGTTGCCCCCCCGCCCCCGAAGAACGGTAAGTATCTACTTTTAAATCAGCAGGGTTAATTTGAAATTCGTTAATTTCGCTGACTTCTGGCATCACTGCAACGGTACAAGCAGAAGTATGTATCCGTCCTTGTGCTTCTGTTTCAGGAACACGTTGCACACGATGCCCGCCCGATTCGAATTTTAAAGCAGAGTAAACGTTTTGCCCCGAAATGCGGAGAATAACTTCTTTATAGCCCCCATGCTCCCCTGGGTTTTCGTTAATAATTTCAACTTGCCATCCCTGTTTTTCTGCATAACGAGAATACATCCGCGCTAAGTCGCCCGCAAAAATAGCGGCTTCATCCCCGCCAGTTCCCGCCCGCACTTCAACGAAGGTATTACTGGTATCGTCGGGGTCTTTTGGTAGGAGCAGGATTTGCAATTCATCATTGAGTCGTACTTGTTCAGCCTCAGCTTGATTGAGTTCATCTTCTGCTAACTCCTTCATTTCTGGGTCTTTCAACATTTCTTTAGCGGTTTCTATATCCGCTAAGACTTTTTTATACTGCTGAAAACAGGCAACAACGGGTTGAATCTCTGAGAATTCTTTAGATAACTCACGGAAGCGAGTTTGGTCAGAAATCGTATCAGAATCAGCAAGGAGCGCGTTTAATTCATCTAAACGATCTGAAAGGTTTTCCAGTTTATGTTGAATTGAAGGTTTCATGGTGACTCTAATTAGGGCGGTTTCTGCACAGAAAAACGAGTAGTTTAGGATTTTTTAGGGGTAAACCGCAAACGCTTTTCATCAGATTTTGTTCAGTTACCGTCCATAAATGTCTTCAAAGCGGATAATGTCATCTTCGCCTAAGTAAGCACCTGATTGAATTTCAACGATTTCCAAAGGAATTTTGCCTGGGTTTTCTAAGCGATGCTTGACCCCAAGTGGGATATAAGTCGATTGATTTTCAGTCATTAAAAAGGTGTCTTCACCACAAGTGACTTTTGCAGTCCCTTTGACGACAATCCAGTGTTCGGAGCGGTGGTGGTGCATTTGTAATGAGAGGCTAGAACCAGGTTTGACCATGATGCGCTTTACTTGAAAACGGCTTTCTACATCAATGTTTTCGTAAGTTCCCCAAGGTCTATGGACTTTACGGTGTAAATCTGCCTCTTGGCGTGCTGTATTTTTTAAATGGGTGACGATTTTTTTTACATCTTGTACTTGGTCTTTATGGGCAACCAGTACGGCATCAGCGGTTTCTATCACAATGTGATTATCTAACCCAATCGCGGCAAGTAGGCGATATTCTGCACGTAAATAACTATTTTTCACATTTTCGGCAATCACATCACCAAGTAAAACATTACCTTGCTTATCTTGAGCACTCACTGCCCAAAGTGCTGTCCATGCGCCGACATCGCTCCAACCTGCATCAAGCGGTAATACGGCGGCTGCCTCGGTGTGTTCCATCACTGCATAGTCGATGGAATCACTGGGGCAATTATTAAAGGCATTGGCATCTAAACGTAAAAAATCTTGGTCTTGGGTCGCATGACTCAAAGCTTGTTGGCAAGCAGCAAAAATGGCAGGGGCAAACTTTTCTAATTCTTCTAAATAACGGCTGGCTTTAAACAGGAACATGCCGCTATTCCAATAATACTCGCCTGATTCAACATAATGTTGTGCAGTGGCTAAATTAGGTTTTTCGACAAACTTTTCTACCTTATAGCCTTGTGTTTGGGGAATCGTTTGTGCAGCTTTGATATAGCCGTATCCTGTCTCTGCGCAGTTGGGCACGATGCCAAAAGTGACCAGATAATTTGCCTCTGCCAGTGGAATCGCTTGCTTTAACGTTGAGCAGAATTGTTCTGTGGCAGTAATAATGTGGTCAGCAGGCAGTACCAATAATAAGGCATCGGGGTGTTGCTGTACCGCATGTAATGCAGCAACGGCAACCGCTGGGGCGGTATTACGTCCACTGGGTTCTAATAAAATGTTCTCCGCTTGGAGATTGAGCACCCGTAATTGTTCAGCAACCAGAAAACGGTGGCTTTCATTGCAAACCATTAAGGGGCGTAGCGGTTGTCCTAATCCCGCTAATCGTAAAATTGTATCTTGTAATAATGTGTTGTTACCGACTAACGCTAATAATTGTTTAGGATAATGTTCGCGTGATAAAGGCCATAATCGACTACCCACACCACCCGATAAAATAACAGGAATTAACATTGTGAATTATCACCTTAATGTCATGAGGCTTATTTATAATGCCGCATATTATAACTGGGTCGCTTTGGATTCAAAAATATAAGCTGATGGCTTGTATGATAACGGTTTGACGAATGTTCATTGATAAGCAAAATACCTTTTGTTAATTATATCGACGGATAGTATTGAAATTATTTTGCAATGCTTATGTATAGATTTTTCTTAATTATAAAAATAAGTTAGTTTTTATTGTTTCCTGAAACGCATTAGAAATTTATAGGCAATATTTGTACTTATCTTTTATGGGATATAATTGCCAGATATAAAATAAAAATTTAGCATGAATATTTTGATAATTTCTTAAGTTGTTTATAAGTTTTTCATGCTATAACCGTTTATTAAAGCAAGGAAAAGAAGGAGGAGATTGTGTGTTCAGCCAACCATATGAGTACACATTGCACTGAGGCGACATTGTTAAAAAAAATCGTCGCAAATGATAAAACCCGTTTTGTTGTACTTGATACTGAAACAACGGGATTATTACCCTATGCAGGAGACGAAATTGTCTCTATCAGTTTATTAGAAATGCGGGGCTTAGAATTTACAGGACGAGAATACAAAAGTTTAGTAAATCCACGTCGTTCGATTCCTGTCATGTCCACCGCATTGCACCGTATTAGTGACAGCGATGTTGCTAATAGTCCGTATATCGACGATATTTTGGACGAAATTGTCGAGTTTATTGGAGATGCGATTATCGTCGGGCATCATGTAAATTTTGACTTATGTTTTATTAATAAAGCGTTACAACGTAAATTAGTTTGGCAACTACCTAATTTATGGATAGATACAATGTTATTGTATATTGCCTATAGTGGTAACTTAGGACATTACAGCCTTGATGATGTTGCAAAGTCGTTTCAAATTAAAAACCCCGCACGTCATACTGCATCGGGTGATGCGCAAGTGACAGGGCAAATTTTTCAATGTATGACAAAACAACTATTGTCGAATACAAGCCTTGCCTCTGAGCTGATAGACTTGCAATATAAGGTTATGACGAGCTTCTGGAAACTTTAATTTTACTTGGCTGTTATCTCAACCCCGTGATAAAAAAACCGCTTAAAATCCTTAATGTTTTAAGCGGTTTTTTTATTTATCCCTATCAGACAGAAAAAACACAAACTCTGTGATGTTATGAAAAGTTATTTAAATACTACTGCATTCGACCATCAAGCGATTCCCCAGCTAGGCATTTTATTAATCAACCTTGGCACGCCTGATGAAGCAACGCCACAAGCCTTACGCCGTTATTTGGCTGAATTTTTAGCTGACCCTCGCATTACAGAACTACCGCGCTGGTTTTGGTGGTTTATCCTACATGGCATTATTTTAAGAACACGCCCTGCCAAATCTGCAAAAAAATATCAACAAATTTGGACGGCAACAGGCTCACCATTGCTAAATATTAGCCAACAACAAGTTGAGAAATTACAAACAGTTTTAACCCAACAGTTTCAATCACCTGTCACTGTTGCGATGGGTATGCGTTACGGCAACCCCTCAATTGCGGCAGGGTTAGAACAATTACGCAAAGCCAATGCACAACGCATTCTTTGCTTACCCCTATATCCGCAGTATTCCTCCGCCTCAACAGGTTCTACCTTTGATGCACTTAGCCAAGCGTTTAAAACATGGCGTTGGATACCTGATGTGCGTTTTATCTCACATTATCATGACTTTCCTGCCTATATTCACGCCTTAGCAAACAGCATTCAACAACACTGGGCAACCCATGGACAAGGCGAAAAATTATTATTTTCTTTTCATGGTATTCCACAACGCTTTTTTTCAGCAGGCGACCCTTACCCCTGCGAATGTCAAAAAACCGCCCGTTTAGTTGCGGAAAAATTGGGATTAGCCGACACCCAATGGCAAGTTGCGTTTCAATCCCGTTTTGGGCGTGAGGCATGGATACAACCATACACCGATGAAACCTTAATCCAATGGGCAAAAACAGGGACAAAACGGGTGGATGTTATCTGTGCAGGATTTACCGCTGACTGTTTAGAAACCTTAGAAGAAATTGACATTGAAAACCGTCAGTTATTTCTCAACAATGGCGGACAAGTCTTTCACTACATTCCCGCTTTAAATGCGGAAGATTTACATATTCAAGCACTCGCTGAATTAGTAAAACAACACGCCCAAGGTTGGTCAGATAAACCCTTAAGCGTTTTACAAGCAGAAGCGCGACAACGTGCACAAAGAGCCGCAGACGCTCAAAAATAACTGAATGCCTGATTGAGGTTTCATAAAATGACAGAAACACCGAAAAAACTACTTTATCGTTATTCATTTCCCATTCGCTGGTCAGATATGGACGCATTGGGACATGTGAATAATTCACGTTATTTCACCTTTATGGAACAAGCACGGATTGAATGGCTAGATAGCTTAGGCATGAAATTAGAAGGCGAAGAAGGCCCTGTCTTAGTCAAAGCTGAATGCAATTATTTACTGCCGATTGTTTACCCCGCGACGATTACTGTTGATACCTACGTTGGCAAAACAGGGAGAAGCAGTGTGCCATTTATTCACGAAATTTATGACAGCCAACAACCAACTAAAATCTATGCACAAGGACATGTTGTAATGGTTTGGGTCAATTACCACATGGGAAAATCACTACCACTCCCCGATTTATGGCGACAACACTTTGACGCTTAACCTTAACCCCCTCCGCGATAAAAATAGCGTATTAACCCTCGCTTAAATTCAATTAGATTCTTGTTTTTAGCTTGACTTATCGCTATACTTGCGCGTTTAGGTAAAAATACTGTTTTATTTTCAGGAGACATTATCTGTCATGCTAACTGCCGAAACAAAAAGCAAAATTGTCCAAGAATATCAACGCTCCACTAACGATACGGGTTCTGCTGAAGTCCAAATCGCTTTATTAAGTGCCAATATCGACAGCTTAACTTTACACTTCAAAAGCAATGGCAAAGACTTCCATTCTCGTCGTGGTTTATTAAGAATGGTGAGCAAACGCCGTAGCTTACTCGACTACCTCAAAAAAGAAGATTTCGCGCGTTATCAAACGTTAATCGCCAAACTTGGTTTACGCCACTAAAAATATAGCCTTCCTCTTTTCAGTAAATGAGCGAGTCGGTTAAGGAGTTTCGATGGATCCACTTAAAAAAACGTTTCAGTATGGTCAGCATAGCGTTACGCTAGAAACTGGCGAAATTGCACGTCAGGCTTCTGCTGCTGTCATGAGTAGCATGGGCGACACTGTCGTGTTAGTCACGGTTGTTGGGAGTAAAGAACCTTCAAAAGAAGGCGATTTTTTTCCGCTGACAGTGGATTATCAAGAGCGCACTTATGCCGCAGGAAAAATTCCTGCCAGCTTCTTTAAACGTGAAGGCAGACCTTCCGAAAAAGAAACCTTAACTTCTCGCTTAATTGACCGCCCGTTACGTCCTCTATTTCCTGAAGGATTTACCAACGAAGTCCAAATCGTTGCAACGGTTATGTCATTAGACCCTGAAATAGATCCCGATATTCCTGCCTTAATAGGGGCATCCGCAGCCCTTGCGCTCGCTGGTTTCCCCATGTTAGCAACCTTAGGGGCTGCACGGGTTGGCTACATCAATGGCGAATATGTGTTAAACCCAACAGGGAAGCAACTACAACACTCTGCGCTTGACCTCGTGGTAGCAGGAACACGAACAGCCGTGTTAATGGTAGAGTCTGAAGCGACTGAATTAAGCGAAGAAATCATGCTCGGCGCAGTTCTGTTCGGACATGAACAATTACAAGTTGTTTTAGACGCTATTCAAAGTATGGTGACAGAAGCCAATCCAAGCCCTTGGGTCTGGAAACCTGTCACCTTAGACCCTGCTTTAGTCGAGCAGGTTAAAAATAGTGCAGAAAACCGTTTACGTGAAGCCTATCAAATCCGCGATAAACTAGTTCGCCGTGATACCATTGAAATAATTCGCAAAGAAGTCATCAGCCAACTTTGCGATGTTGAAGCCCCTCAATGGAGCGAGAGCCAAGTTAAATCAGCATTAAGCAAGTTAGAAGAAAAAATCGTTCGTGGCAATATTCTCGGTGGTCTTCCCCGTATTGATGGGCGTGATAATCGCACCATTCGTCCGATTACCATCCGTACAGGTGTTTTACCACGCACCCACGGCTCTGCCCTGTTTACCCGTGGCGAAACGCAAGCCATCGTTGTCACCACCTTAGGCACAGAACGCGATGCCCAAGTAGTTGATGCCTTAGAAGGCGAACGCAAAGAAGGCTTTATGCTCCACTACAATTTCCCTCCCTACTGTGTGGGCGAAATTGGACGCATTGGCACACCGAAACGCCGTGAAATTGGACATGGTCGCCTTGCCCGTCGTGGTGTACAAGCCGTGATGCCTAATCAACAAACCTTCCCCTATTCCGTGCGCTTAGTCTCTGAAATTACCGAATCTAACGGCTCTAGCTCTATGGCGACCGTTTGCGGTGCAAGCCTTGCGTTAATGGATGCAGCTGTGCCTATCAAAGCCCCTGTTGCAGGAATCGCGATGGGTTTAATTAAAGAAGGCGATAACTTTGTGGTTCTCTCCGACATCATGGGCGATGAAGACCACTTAGGCGACATGGATTTTAAAGTTGCAGGGACGACAAACGGCGTTACCGCGTTGCAAATGGATATTAAAATCGACGGCATCACCCGTGAAATTATGGAAATAGCCTTAGCGCAAGCGAAAACAGGGCGGATGCACATTTTAGGCATTATGGGACAAGCCATCTCCACCCCGCGAGAAGAAATGTCCGTTCATGCACCCCGCATTACCAGCTTCCGCATTAAAACCGACAAAATCCGTGATGTTATCGGTAAAGGTGGCGCGACCATTCGTTCAATCACCGAAGAAACAGGCGCAGTTATCGATATCAGTGATGACGGACTGGTTAAAATCGCTTCTTCTGACCAAGCCGCCTCTGAAGAAGCTAAACGTCGGATTTTACAGATTACGACTGACGTTGAAGTCGGTGGAATTTATGACGGTAAAATTGCCAAATTAGTCGATTTCGGTGCATTTGTAACCATCTCCCCCGGAAAAGATGGTTTAGTCCATATTTCCCAAATCTCGGAAGAACGTGTCGACAAAGTAACCGACAAATTGCGCGAAGGCGACACCGTTAAAGTAAAAGTTTTAGAAATTGATAAGCAAGGCAAAATCCGTTTAAGTATGAAAGGGATTCAATAACGCTTAACGCTTGCATTGCCATTCACATAACCTGTTTTTGCTATCCTTCAGCCACTTATCGGATACACAAAAACAGGTTTTTTTATTCGACATCTCATGAATCAACTTAACCTGAGTTCGGCGATTTTCTTTTAAAAAGACAACAGCTTGTCTGAATCAGAATTCATCGAATTTTCAGAATTAGCAGGATTAAAAAGCGTGATTCACCTGACTTTTTGGTTTGAGGGTTTTAAATCCTGTTAATTCTGAAAATCCTGATTCAGAAAATGTTTTAATTTTATCTGGTGAATCCCGATGAAAAACAAGAGAATAATCTCTGCCAGTCCTTCAACCCTTTTCTCGTGTTCCAACAGACCTGCTGGGTTTTCAAAACCTAGCAGGTCTCTGTTTTATTTTATAAATATCGTCGAACTCAGGTTAGTAAATAATCAATGCTAGAAACTTTGATTTAAATAAAAAAATATTTATCTTCCTGATTGTTTAATTTAAAATATATCTCCTTGCTTTAACTACCTTTTTATATATCTAATTATATTACTGATATTTAACTACCTTATTATTTAATATAAAAAATTATGACAATTACCTTTAAATTTTTAGAAGCTGGCTCGGGGGATTCAATTTTAATCTCAGCAGAGGGCAATAATATTTTGATAGATGGGTGAGTAAAATATCAGTTTATCGCTAAACATAGGTGGTGCATCATTAGAAGTGATGCAACAATGCTTAGAAGTTCATAAACTGGACTTAAGTATAGGCAAATATCACTCTCTATTTATCACTACCAACAATTATTAGAAAAAAATTATCCGCTTAAATCCTTCCCAGAAACTGCCTATTTTTTCAACTATCTTTCAAAGAAATAAACATGTCCTCTAAATTTTTTACCAATAGTCATGAACGTAATTTATTTGATAAATTTAAAGGTATTATCCATGACATGACGGGGTTACATGCTTTTCATGCAGTAATTGGTTACTTTCGCTCATCAGGCTATTTTGCATTACAACCATATTTAACCAATGTCAAAGAGATACACATATTAATCGGAATCAATGTAGATCACTTATTTGCAGAAGCACAACGCAAAGGGCTGCTTTATTTTGGCGACGTTGATAAAGCAAAAGATGAATTTTTACGATGGTTTATTCAAGATATCAAAGAAGCAAAATATTCTAAAGAAGTTGAAGACGGTATTTTAATTTTTATCAATGATTTAATAAAAGAGAAAATTAAAGTTAGGGCGCATCATTCCAAAACTGTCCATGCAAAATTTTACTTATTTCTACCCGAACATCACACGCCCCATTCTGATGGCTGGGTTATTATGGGTTCTTCTAATTTGACAGAAGCTGGGCTGGGAATAAAAAAAACTGCTAATTATGAACTAAATATTGCTTTAAAAGATTTTGATGATGTTAAGTTTCTTAAAGACGAATTTTCAACCCTTTGGGAGCAAGCGACAGAAATATTACCTGCTGATATTCAACGCTTTAAGGAAAAAACACACATAGGGCAATCATTTACCCCCTATGAACTTTATATCAGATTTCTCATAGAGTTTTTTGGAAAAAATATCGATTATGACCCAGATACTATTGGAGATTTACCAAAGACCTATAAAAAACTTAGTTACCAAATTGATGCAGTTAATCAAGGATTCCAAATGCTCATTGAGCATAATGGGTTCTTTTTAGCCGATGTTGTGGGACTGGGTAAAACCATTGTTGCCGCAATGATTGCTAAACGATTTCTCATTGCCAATGGTTCTTTAAATACAAAAATATTAGTCGTTTATCCACCAACACTTGAAAAAAATTGGAAAAACACTTTTCGTCAGTTTGGTATTGACCGACATGCCAAATTTATTACCAATGGACGACTAGAAAAAATTATTAAAGGGGAAGATTTAAACTACTGGGCGAAAGAAGACTATGATTTAATTCTGGTTGATGAGGCACATCGTTATCGCAACCATAAATCAACCATGTTTAATAATTTACAACAAATCTGTAAAACCCCTAGAAATGGAGAAGGTTTAATTCAAGGAACAAAAAAGAAAGTTATTCTCATCTCAGCAACGCCACTGAATAATCGCCCTCAAGATTTATATTACCAACTTTTACTTTTCCAAGACGCACGGAAAAGCACACTACCCATAACAAATTTACAAAATTTCTTTAGTCCGATTATTCGTGATTATCAAGAGATTATGTTAAGTAGTGAACCAGACATTGAACAAATTCGCAAACTATACAGCCTAATTCGAGAAAAAATTATTTCTCAAATAACCGTGCGTCGAACCCGAAAAGACTTAAAAAATTATCCCAAATACCTAGAGGACTTAAATGCACAACATATTGTATTCCCTGAAATTGCTGCGCCAAGACCCAAAATTTATGAGTTGAGTACCAAATTAAGTAAATTGTTTTACCGCACTGTTTTCTACCTGACAGACGCAGACAAAATTAACTACACCCGTTACCAAGCCACTGCTTATCTAAAACCAGAATTAAGAGAACAATATTACGAACAAGCAGTTACTTCATCAAAATCGCTTGCAGGTATTATGAAGACTTTTATGGTAAAACGTTTAGAAAGTAGTTTTACCGCGTTCAAAAAATCACTGAATAATTTAGAGACTACGACACAACGAATGATTCAAATGTTTGAAATGGGTAAAATTTTAATTGCACCCGACTTACAGATTAATGATTTAATGGAAAAAGGTTTTAGTATTGATGAGATAGAAACGCTCATTATGGAGGTAAACATTGATAATCCTAAAAATAATGTTTTTACACCCTATGATTTTGAAAACCATTTCATCGAAGGGTTACAGAAAGATGCAATGCTATTACAAGAGCTTATTAAAGAATGGTCAGCCATCACAGAAGACCCTAAACTAGATACTTTTTTTAAAGTATTAGACGAAGAGTTATTGAACTCAATCATTAATCCAACAGGGCAACTCGTTATTTTTACTGAAAGCGTCGATACAGCAGATTATTTACAAGAAAAGCTTGAAAAACGATTAAAGACAAAGGTTTTAAATGTTTCGGCTGATAATAGAAGTAAACTGTTTGAAACTATTCAAGAAAACTTTGATGCGAATTATACGGGTGAGAGGAAAGAAACATATAAGATACTAGTGACGACGGATGTATTGGCTGAAGGAATTAACCTACATCGCTGTAATGTCATCGTAAATTATGATACGCCTTGGAACGCAACTCGTTTAATGCAACGCATTGGGCGCGTAAATCGTATTGGTAGCATTGCTGGGGTTATTTATAACTATAATTTTTACCCGTCAAAACAAGGTGATGAAGAGATAAAACTTTATAATACTGCGTTAATTAAGTTACAAGGCTTTCATACTGCCTTTGGCGAAGATGCACAAATTTATACCCATGAAGAAATGTTAGAACAATTCGAATTATTTAAAGAAGGTACAAAAGATGATGAAGATAAACGTTTGTACTATTTACGTTTTATTCGTGAGTTTAAAGATAATAACCCCCAACTCTTTAAGCGAATTGCACAATTTCCAATGAAAGCAAGAACCGCTAGAAAAGTAGAAAATTCATCAACTGATAATTTGGCACAAAACACTATTATTTTTTTAAAATCACCCTATAAAATTGAATTTTATAAGGTTGATAATGAATTGAAAACAAATGCTTTATCATTTTTAGAAGCCGCACAATATTTTGAAGCAAATGTTAACGAACCCAGTTTTGATTTACCAATACAGCATTATGCTCAAGTAGAAGCCGCTTTACAGACCTTTGAACAAGATTTTTTAAGTACAACTCTTGAGAAAGTTACAAAGAATGATGGGGTTATTTCCGCAAAAGCAAGAAAATTTTTGCGTGATATGGAAAAATCTTGTCAGCAAGAAGAAGCGAAAATAGCTTATATTAATTTATTAAATTTAATCGACAAGGGGACTATTACGAATTTACCCACAGAAATGAATAAAATTATTCGCCAATTGGATAAAAAATTAATCACCAATGAGCAAGTCAGTCGACTGATTATTAAATTGGCTAAAAAATACAATGTTCAGCACAATATAACGGAAGAAAATCCAGATAAATTAGAAGCAACACCTGAACCTAATATCATTTTATCTGAGACTTTTATTGAATAAATTTACAAGAAACCGCTCATGATTGATAAAAAAACGTTACAAACAGAAATATTAGAAGCTCCTTACCAACCTGAAAAATGGCGAGATGTTTTAATTCGCTATTTTGGAGCTAAAAAATTTCATCAATTGCCTCAAATAATTCCTATATCAGATAATGAGTTAGCAACAGAAGCCGTTGAACTTGGCAGCTTTTATACGGCAGATGAAAGATTGATAGGCATTTATGAGGTAAAACTCACGCCCCAAATATGGATTAGTAAAAATCGGGTCGGATTACGTAATTTATTACGACAAGTATATCAATATGATGTGGATGGTGCGCTTATTGTCTTTGTGCAAGAGGATAAATGGCGTTTTAGCTACATCAGTGAAATAAGAACTTTAGACGAAAAAAAGCAAACAGAACCAAAACGTTATACTTATCTATTTGGCAAAGGTGAAAGTTGCAGAACAGCCGCAGACCGTTTTGATAAATTAAAAGATAAACCCATTTATTTAAACGATTTATATGAAGCGTTTAGTGTAGAAAAGCTCAATAAAGACTTTTTTAAGACTTATAAAGCGTTTTATGAAAAATTCTGGCAGTATTTGGCAAAAAATACAGAATATTATCAACAGCTAATAGACAACCGTCAAACTGATGAGGATAAAAAACAAAAGCCAATTCGTGATTTTGCTAAAAAACTATTAGGTAGAATGGTATTTTTACAATTTTTACAAAAAAAGGGCTGGTTGGGCGTTTCTGCAAGTCGTAAAGATTGGAAAAACGGCGATATGAAATTTTTACAATCATTATTTAGAAGTCACCCGCAGCCCGAGAAATTCCACAGTACAGCTTTAAAAACATTGTTTTTTGAAACGTTAAATATAAAACGTGAAAATGACATTGCACCCGCCTCGTTAGGAATCGCCATAAAATTACCGTATCTCAATGGTGGTTTATTTGACCAAGACAGTGCTTTTATTTATAAAATTGATTTTCCTGCGGATTATTTTGCGAATTTATTAGATTTTTTTGAACAGTATAATTTTACGATTGATGAAAATGACCCCTATGACAGTGAGATAGGTATCGACCCTGAGATGTTAGGGCATATTTTTGAGAATTTATTAGAAGAAAACCGTGAAAAGGGTACATTTTACACCCCTAAAGAAATTGTACATTTTCTCTGTCAAGAAAGTTTAATTGAATATTTGCATACCCAATTACCATTGGAAAACAAAGAAGTATTTGAATTATTGATTAGAAATAATCAAGTACATGCTAGTATCACTGCTTATAAAAAAGCGAATATTATCAATGATAAATTGAAAGCCGTTAAAATTTGTGACCCGACTATTGGTTCTGGTGCATTTCCAATGGGGTTATTGAAGGAAATTTTTGAATGTCGCCGTTTGCTTTATCCTTATTTAAGAAATCATACGATTTTTGACCCTATTGCGGTTAAAAAAGAGATTATTCAAAAGAATATCTATGGGGTTGATTTAGAATATGGTGCGGTGGAAATTGCCCGTTTGCGTTTTTGGCTGACATTGGTCGTTGATGAGGATGAACCACAACCTTTGCCCAATCTTGATTTTAAAATTATGCAGGGAAACAGTTTACTGGAGCGGTTTGGCACGGTTAAATTGGAAGATTTAGCGAAGAAAACAGAGAATGCTGTTGAGGAAAGACAGCCATCACTAGGTATTGGTTTTGAAGCAGAAAAACCGCTTGAGGCTTTTTCTCAAGATAGTAAAGAACAATTGGATAAGTTAATCGATAAATATTTTGACCCTGATAAGTTGGAGAAAGACACAGGGGAAAAACTAGATAAATCTGAGGCAAAAAAACAAATTAATCAATTTGTGGAGAAAAAAATCCATGCTTTTATACAAGCATGTCAAGATGATTTGACATATAAAATTAAGGCAGTAGAACGTAAATGGGAAAGCTTGGGAATTAACGTTAAAAATAAGGATTTTACAAAACTGAATCAAAAATCAAAAGAGTTTAAGCAATATCTTGATTGGCAAAAGCAATTAGCGGGTTTAGATGAAACTGAACAGAAGTTGCTTGTTCTACAAAAAACAGAAGATAAGCCTTATTTCTTATGGCATTTATGGTTTAAAAATGTATTTAAAGAAGGAGGATTTGACATTGTTATTGGTAATCCGCCTTACAGACAGTTGCAAAAAATGACGGAAGAAATTCATATTTTGCAAGAATTGGGTTATGAAACATTTACGAGGATGGGGGATTTGTATTGTTTATTTTATGAAAAAGGACTTAGTTTATTAAAATATAATGGAATTCTTGCGTTTATTACGTCTAATAAATGGATGCGTGCGGCTTATGGCGAATCTTTACGGCAGTATTTTATTAAGCATTCAAATCCATTGATATTAATCGATTTTGGCGGTTTTCAGGTTTTTGATAGTGCAACAGTGGATACTAACATTTTTATTGGGCAGAAAGCTGAGTTTCAGAATAAAGTAAAAACGTGTGTTTTTGGAAAGGATTTTAGTTTAAAAAATATGAGCGATTTTTTTCAACAGCACTCAACCCTCAATACCCATTTCAATACCCCAAACAGTTGGATTGTCGTTGATGAAATAGAAAAACAAATCAAAGAAAAAATTGAAAAAATCGGTACTCCACTCCGTGAGTGGGATATTAATATTTATCGTGGTGTATTAACAGGTTACAACGAGGCTTTTATTATTGATAGTGCAACAAGAGATAAACTAATCTCAGTTTCACCAAATTCAGCAGAAATAATACGACCAATTTTAAGAGGCAGGGATATTAAGCGGTATGGGCATGAATGGCAGGGCTTGTACATAATAGGAACTCTTCCGAGTTTGAGAGTGGATATTGAAAAATATCCTGCGGTAAAAGAGCACCTACTTTCTTTTGGAAGGGAACGACTAGAACAAACTGGTAAACAATATAAAGTGGATGGAAAAATTATCAAATCAAGAAAAATAACGAATTATCAATGGTTTGAAACTCAAGATAGTATAAGTTATTGGGAGGATTTTTTTAAACCTAAGATTATTTACCCAGAAATTGTTAGAGAACCTCAATTTTCATATGACACAAACTCTATATTTATTAATGATACTTGCTTTGTCATGGTAGGACAGAACTTAAAGTATATATTAGCATTACTCAATTCAAGACCAGTTTCATATTTTTTCAAGAAATTCTATGCAGGTGGTGGACTTGGAGAAGATGGATATAGATATAAAAAAGTTTTTTTAGAAAATTTACCTTTACCAAAACCAGATAATCAATTAGAGGATAAAATTAATCATTTAGTTGATGAAATTCATAAACAAAAGGAAGATAATCGAGAAACACTCTATATTGAAAATGAACTAGATACATTAATATTTAATTTATACAGTTTAACTGAAGAAGAAATACAAATTATTATAAAATAATAAAAAATTATCTTATATAACACTAGCTAAAACGACTAACTTTCTTTCTTCTTGGCTGAGATTATATAAATCAAATATTAGCGTGTCGATTTCATTTTCAAGCTGGGTGGTTTTTTGATTTATAGCCTTTAATTCTTGAATTAAAATAATTTTTTCCCTAAAAAACTCATTAGTATTTTCATCAACTTTAATAACTGGGATTTTGTCAAAAAACACCTTTCTTAATTCCCTTGTTCCACCTAGTAATTCTGGGAAGTTTTCTCGGAAACAGAACTTAAATAATGACGAATTAAAAAAAGCAGTTAAAAAAGATATATTAGAACTTGTAATCATAAAACATTTATTGTTAATGTAATACCCATGTTCATCATAATAGAAAGGTAAAAATTTAGTTATTTCTGGGTAAATAATCTTAGGTTTAAAAAAATCCTCCCAATAATTTGCTCCCCAACGTTGTAATGCATACCACTCATAGCGTATTCCAGTTTCAGCTTTATTTCTGTTAGAAAGTTCGGTTTTGAATTGAAGCAAATGGTTATAAATAGCTGGATACTGTCTTTTAAAAATATCTTCTGCCTCTTCGGAAGCCCCTTTAATTAATGAGTTTTTATGTAAAGGAAAATGCCAAGGAATAAAAAGCAACCACAAATCAGCAGACTCATACCCATACCGCTTAATATCCCTGCCTCTTAAAATTGGTCGTATTATTTCTGCTGAATTTGGTGAAACTGAGATTAGTTTATCTCTTGTTGCACTATCAATAATAAAAGCCTCGTTGTAACCTGTTAATACACCACGATAAATATTAATATCCCACTCACGGAGTGGAGTACCGATTTTTTCAATTTTTTCTTTGATTTGTTT